>CAZJJQ010000157.1:0-8202 GCA_964546345.1 uncultured Planctomycetales bacterium | reverse complement strand
CCCCTCCGGCCACGAGGAGGCCCAGCACGGCGACGACGGGCCCGGTTCCGCGGCGGTCCACCCCGGCATCCTCCCACCCGCCGCCTCCCCCGGTGTCACGGGGTGGTAAAGGGCGGCGGCTGCGGAATCTGCGCTTCAGTCCGGGCGTCCGACCGGTCGATGGGGGGCAGGACCGACCATGGACCCCCGCCCCCACCCCCGCCCCCTGCTCGACGAGAGGCGCCGCTTCGAGCGCCTGCCGGTGCATCTCCCCGGCCGTCTGCATCTCGGCGCGGGCGTCTGCGTGGACGTCGTCGTGCAGAACGTCGGGGAGAACGGCGTGCTCCTGTCGGCCCTCGACCTCGAGCACACCGTGGACCGCAACGATCGGGTGGTGGTCGAGCTGCCGGGGGACGCCGCGCCGACGGAGCGCCTCCGCGCGGGCGGCGTCGTGCGCGTGGACCTCGAGATGACCGACGAGGGCATCGCCCGCCAGATCGCGGTCTGCTTCGACGGGGGCCCGCGCCCCGTGGGCGTCGCGGTCTAGCGCGATCCCGTTCGTTGCGTGAGCGGGTCGGGCCGGCGGCCCGTCATGCGGACCCGGGCGCCGACGCGACGATCTCCGAGGCCAGGAGCTCGGGCGTGCGGTAGCCCTTCCACTCGTTGATCGTGGGCGTCACCACCACGTCGAGCGGGGACCCCGACGCCACCAGGTCGTGGGCGTCGGCCCGACGGAACGCGACGACGCGGATCGCGCCGGTGGGGGTGCGGAGCGTGAACGACAGGTGGTCGCTGCCCGCCCCCATCAGCTTCGGACGGCCCGCCGTCAGGGCGCCTCGGAGCAGGAAGCGCGGCTCCGGGTTGCCGGCGCCGAACGGCGCCATGCGCCGCACCGCCTCGACGACGTCGATGCCGAAGTCGCCGGCTGCGGCCTCGCCGTCGAGCGCGATCACCGTGTCGGCGGGCCCGTCGCCCAGCTGGAGCCGGATGGCGGCCTCGAAGGCGTCCTGGAACTCCGGGACCGCCGCGCGGTCGATCTCGAGGCCGGCCGCCATGGCGTGGCCGCCGTAGCGGCGCAGGTGCGGGGCGCAGCGCGTCAACGCCTCGTGGAGGTTGACCCCGCGCACCGTGCGGCACGAGCCGCGGCCCGAGTCGCCCTCCAGGCCGATGACCACGGAGGGGCGGGCGTGCGCGTCCACGAGCCGCGCGGCCACGATCCCGATGATGCCGCGATGCCAGCCCTCGCCCGCGACCACCAGGCTCCGGCGGCCGTCCACGCGTCCCTCGGCCTGGACGAGCGCCTCGGCCACCACCCCCTTCTCGATGGCGCGGCGCTCCTCGTTCGCCGCCTCGAGCTCGGCGGCCAGCATCTCGGCGATCGTCGGGTCGTCCGTCGAGAGGAGGTCGATCGCGTGCTGCGGCCGGTTCATGCGCCCGGCGGCGTTGAGGCGGGGGGCCAGCTTCCAGACGAGGTCGTCGGCGGTGAGCCGGGCGCCGGAGAGCCCCGCCGTCGCGAGGAGGGCCTTCACCCCGGGGTGCGTCGAGCCCGAGAGCGCGCCGAGCCCGGAGGCCACGAGCACGCGGTTCTCGCCGAGGAGGGGCACGACGTCGGCCATGGTGGCGAGGGCCACGAGCCCCACGGCGTCGCGCAGGAAGCCGCGCAGCCGTTCGTCGCGCTTCGTCTTCTGGAGCAGCTCCGTGGTGGCCCAGGCGAGCTTGAACGCGAGTCCGCAGCCGCACAGGGCGCACGGGGCGATCCCGGGGACGTCCGTGCGCTGGGGATCGACCAGGGCGACGGCCTCGGGCAGCGTCTCGCCGGGCAGGTGGTGGTCGGTCACGACCGCGTCCACCCCCAGCGCCTTCGCCCTCGCGAGCGCGTCGAGCGCGGTGATGCCGTTGTCCACCGTCACCAGCAGGCGCACCCCCGCGGCGTGCAGCCGCTCGACGCCGGCCACGGAGAGGCCGTAGCCGTCGGAGACGCGGTCGGGAATCGCGTAGGTGACGTCGGCGCCGGCGATGCGCAGGAAGCGGACCAGGAGCGCCGTCCCCGTCATGCCGTCCACGTCGTAGTCGCCGCAGATCGCCACCTTCTCTCCCGTGCGCACCGCCTCCGCGAGCCGCGCGGCGGCCCGCGGCATGTCCGGGAGCCCGCCCGGGGAGACGAGGTCGGCCAGCCGCGGCGTGAGGAACGCCGACGCCGGGAGGGTCTCCCGCAGGCCGCGCAGCCACAGCAGCCGTCCGACGAGCGGCGGCACCGAAAGCCGGGCCGCGAGCCGGCGCGCCTCCTCGTCCGGCACGTCGGGCACGGACCAGCGGACGGGCAGGGAGGAGCGCGGACGTGAGACCACGGGGGCGGACCGCCGGACGGAGGGCGCGGGACGGTAGAGTGACGCCGCGCACCCTAGCCCGAGCCCCCGACACCGGCCCGCCCCCACACCCCACCCGCCGTGACCCCCGCCCCTCCCCCCGCCGCCCCCGCACCCCACTCCCCGGCGGTGCGCCGCGTGATCGTCGGCACCGCCGGCCACGTCGACCACGGCAAGACGACCCTCGTCGAGAGGCTGACGGGCATCCGCACCGACCGGCTCCCGGAGGAGCAGGAGCGCGGGATGACGCTCGACGTCGGGTACGCGGAGTTCCGGCTCCCCGACGACACCGAGGTGGGCCTGCTCGACGTCCCCGGGCACGAGAAGCTGGTGCGGACCATGGTGGCGGGCGCGACGTCGATGGATCTCGCCCTGCTGGTCATCGCCGCCGACGACGGCCCCATGCTCCAGACCCGGGAGCACGTGGACATCCTCGACCTCCTGGGGATCCGCCGGTGCGTCGTCGCGATGACGAAGGTGGACCTCGTCACGCCGGAGCACGCCGACCTCGCCGAGGAGGAGATCCGCGAGCTGCTGGTGGGGACGACCCTCGAGGGATCGCCCCTCGTCCGCGTCTCCTCCGCGACCGGCGAGGGCGTCGAGGCCCTGCGCGCCGCGATCGTCGCGGCGATCCCGCCCGCCGACCCGGGCGCCGACGACCTGCGCGCGTTCCGCATGCCCATCCTGCGCGCGTTCGTGGCCCCCGGGCGCGGCACCGTCGTCACCGGCATCCCCGTGAGCGGTCGCCTCGCGGACGGCGACGCGGTGGACGTGCTCCCGATCGGCTGGCCGAGCCGCGTGCGCGGCATCCAGGTGCATCACCGCGACGCCTCGGAGGCGCGCTCCGGCCACCGCGCGGCGCTCGCGCTCGCCGACGTGCAGGCCGACCCCATCAAGCGGGGGATGGTCGTGGCGACCGCCGGGGCGTTGGTGCCGGTCCCGCGCTTCGCCGCGCGGCTGCGGGTGCTCCGCCGCCTGAGCGAGCCCCTCACGCACGGGATGGCCGTGCGCGTCCACGTCGGGGCCGACCAGGTCCCTGCGCGCCTCCACCTCCTCGAGGGCGACACGCTCGCGCCCGGCGCCGTCGCGGCCGTCGAGCTGCAGGGCGAGCGGCCGTTCCTCGTGGCGCCCGGCGACCGGTTCGTGCTGCGCGCGGACAACGCCTCGGCCACCTTCGGCGGCGGCGTCGTGGTGGAGCGCCTCGAGACGCGGCTGCCGCGCCGTCGCGAGGGCATCGTCGCCTCCCTCCTCGCGCGGGCCGCCGCGATCGACGATCCGAGGGTCCTCGTGATGGCCACGCTCAAGGCGGCCGGCGATCGCGGCGCCGACGTGGCGGACGTGGCGCGGGCGAACGTGCTGCGCGCCGACCGGCTCGGGCCCCTGCTCGACGGCCTCGTCGCGGCGAAGCAGGCGCTCCGCACGCAGCGGGGCCGCCTGTTCGACCTCGAGGCCTTCGGGAAGCTGCGCGCACGGGTCGTCGAGGCGATCCAGACCCTGCACCGCAAGGACGTGGCGGTCCCGGTGCTCCCGCTGTCCGCGATCCGGTCGGCGCTCGCCCGCGTCGAGCCGCAGGCGCTCGACGCCGCGCTCGACGAGCTGGTGCGCACCGGCGACCTCAAGCGCCATCCCGAGGGAGGCGTCTCCTGGAAGTCGCACGACGCGGCGATGCCGGCGGCGGATCGCGAGCGCTGCGACCGCATCCTCGCGATCCTCGCCGAGGGGAAGGGCCAGCCCGTCGAGGAGGCCGACCTCGCGGGGCTCCTGACGCTGGGCACGCCTCAGCTCAAGCGCCTGCTGCTGCTGCTCGAGGCGCGGAAGGAGATCTTCCGCGCCCCGCCGTTCTGGTTCCACGGCGCGTGGACCGCGGAGGCGAAGCGCAAGCTCGCCGCCGTGGCGTCGAAGACCGGCAGCTTCACGGCCTCGGAGGCGCGCGAGGCGCTCGGCACCACGCGGAAGTTCATCATCCCCTTCCTCGAGGCGCTCGACCACGCGGGCTTCACGCGGCGCACGGGCGACACCCGCAGCCTCCGGACGTAGGGAGGGGGCACGGCGCGCCGCCCTGCGCTCCGGGGTCCTCGACCGGAGGGTCAGCGATCGCGGCGGAGGATGACGAAGGCCGCGCCCGTGTCGATGGGCTCGGAGTGCACGAGTCCCACGGGCGTGGCGAAGGCGACCCGCTTCACCGCGACCGCCGCCGGCGAATCCTCGGCGAACGTGTAGGAGCCTCCGTTGAAGGGACGGCCCACCTCGTTGCGGTCGTCGGTCGTCTCCGCCAGCACGCGCTCGAAGGCCTCGCCCGCCGCGACGCGGGCGAGCGCGTGCTTGGCCACCTCGTAGGCGGCCGTCTTCGAGCGGTCCGTGCCCGGCCGCTCCGTCTTGACCCCGTAGATGACGGTGATCAGGGAGACGTCCACCGAGGCTCGGGGGGGCGCGGGGGGCCTCGGGGCGCCCGCCTGGCGAGGGCTCCCGGCGCCCTCCGTGCCGGACCCGTCCGGTCGCCGCAGCAGCGCCACCGCGACGATCCCCGCCACCACCGCTCCGACGGTCAGGACCGCGGCGAGGCGCGACCCCTTACTTGTCGCGGCGGATGAGGTGGTAGCCAAACTGGGTCTCCACCGGCTCCGGGGCGAACTTGCCCACCGGGGTCGCACGGGCCGCCTTCTCGAACTCGGGAACCATCTGCTGGATCTGCGCGGTGGGCCACGTGTACGAGCCGGGCTTGTCGTTGTTGGTGTTCGGCTTCCCTTCCGCGTTCCGGTCGTCCGTGAACTTCTCGACCAGCTCCTCGAAGCTGCGCCCGCCCTGGATCTCCCCGAGCAGCGACTTCGCGAGTCCGAGCGCGTCCGCCTTCGTCCGGGTCGTGCCCTTCAGGTTGGAGAGCTGCTCGGAGGTGGGGCTCTTGAAGGCCACGAGGAGATGCGTCACGGTCATCTGCGGCTGGGCCGGCGGCGGCGCGACCGCGGGGTCGGACGCCGGACCGGACGACGGGGCCTGGTCGCAGGCCGCCAGGGCGAGCGCGGCGGCGAAACAGAGGACGGACAGCGTGCGACGAACCATGCCGGGGACTCCGGGGACGGGAAGCCGGCGAGTCTACGCCCACCCGCCTCGCGCGTAGCATGGGCGCCGTGACCCCTCCCCGCCCGTCCCGCCGCCCGGCGCCGGCCCGGCTCCTCGGCCTCGCCCTGCTGCTCTGCGCGCTCGCCGGCGCGTCGGCTCCCCGGGGCGCGGTCGCCGACGACGTCGTCGTGCTCCGCAACGGGGGGCGCCTCACCGGCACGGTCGTCGAGGAGGGGGCCGACGGCCTCGTGCTCGAGCAAACCAGCGGCAGCTCGCGGACGCGGATGAAGATCCCGCGCGCCCAGGTGGCCCGCGTCGAGCGCGGAGCGGCGCCGCTCCCGGTGGCTCCGGGGGCTCCGACCGCCCCGCCGCCGGAGGGGCCCGCGCTCGCCCCGCGCGACGAGTGGTGGTTGCTGCGGAGCGCGGGGAAGGTGGTGGGGACCCGCCATCTGCTCACGCTCGTCACGGAGGAGGGCGGGACCCGCGGCTGGCGGCTCGAAGAACGCATCTCGATCTTCTCCGCGCCGCGCCTTCCCGGGGTCCTCGTGCAGCGCATCGAGGACACCACGGAGGACTTCCGCCCCCGGTTCCTCCACTACCGTGAGCGGGGCGAAGGCGATGGAGCGGCAGGGGGGAGCCCTCCGTACGAGATCCTGCGCACGGGGCCCGTCCGCGAGCTCGTCTGGGAGGTCTCGGAGCGGCGCGGCGACCGCTCCACGGCGTCCCGGGTGTCGCTGCCCGAGCAGGCACGGGGGCCCCTCGGCGTCCGCGAGCTCGTGACCCGCGCGCGCCCGCGCCGGGCGGGGCTCGCCGAGATGCCCCTCGTGGACGCCGCCATGGGCGTCGTCCGCGTCGTGCGGGCCGGGTTCGTCTCCCTCGGGGTGGGGGGGACGACGCGGCGGGAGGATCTGCTGCGTCTCGAGGACGGGGACCGGACGCTCGAGTCACGGTGGGTCCAGGGGGACCCGCCGCGCTGCGTCCTCGAGGAGGTCTCGCCCGGCGTCGTCGCGGAGCCCGCCAGCGAGGCCCAGGTGTCGGCGGCCGCCGGGCCCGAGGCGGCCTTCGACCCGCTCCCGAGCCCCGGCGCGGCCCCGCCCGCGGTCCCGAGGAAGGCGTCGCTCCGCGAGGTGGTGGTCACGGAGGCGGGGTTTAGCTTCGCCCTGCCGGGCGCGTCGTGGGTCGAGGAGGCCCTCCCGCCCCCGCTCGCCGAGACGGGGCCCCGCGTGGTCGCGCGGGCGTCCAGCAAGCTTCACGCGGCCGACGTCCGCGTCGAGTACGACCCCGCCGCTTCTCCCTCCGCCTCCCCCTCCCCTGCCCCCGCCGCCCCCGAGGCTCCCCTCCTGGCCCGCCTGCGTGCCCTCGCTCCCGATCTGGGCGTCGCAAAGGCCCGCGCGGAGGTGCCGGGGATGCCGGGCGCCTGGCGGATGCAGGTCGTCGGCACCCTGCGGGGGGAGAAGATCCGGACCCTGCTCCTGCGGGCGGACCGGGGGGGGGCGCAGGTCACCGTGTTCGTGAGCTGTCCGGAGGCCGCCTGGGCCGACGCCGAGGATGCGCTGGAGTCGATCCCGGCTTCGTTCCGATGGTTGTGACCGTCGGCGTCGGCGGCTTCCACAGGCGAACGGGGCGTCCGTAGCCCTCTCGGGATACCCTTCCACGCATGGCCAGCCGTGCGGACCTCGATCTGGCGCGCAAGCTCCTGGGGGCCTCCGTGCTCACGGAGGGCCAGATCCGGGAGGCGCTCGAGATCCAGGCCGAGCTCCTCGAGAAGGGCAAGACCGTCGGGCTCGACCGGATCCTGCTCGTGAAGGGCTACCTGCCCAAGGACGCGACGGAGGCCCTCGCGCCCCTCGACCTCCTCGGAGCCCAGGCGATCCCCGGCTATCAGCTCCACCGGGTCCTCGGGGAGGGGGGCTCGAGCGTCGTCTACGGCGCGACCTACCTGGCCAACGGGGCGGCGGTCGCGGTGAAGGTGCTGGACCCGGTGCAGGGGCTGCGCGCGGACCTGCGGGCACGCTTCGTGGAGGAGGCGCGGCTGCTGATCCAGCTCGAGCACGAGAACGTGGTCGCGGGCTACGAGGTCGGCTGCGTGCGCGGGCGCAACTGGGTCAGCATGGACCTGATCGAGGGGCCGACGGTCCTCGAGATGATCGACCGCGCGGGGGCGCTCGACAACACGACGGCGCTCTGGATCGCGATCCAGATGGGGAAGGCGCTCGCCTACCTCCACCGGAACGGGCTCCTCCACCGCGACATCAAGCCCGGCAACGTGATGATCGACGCGACGGGCCGCGCGCGCATCATCGACCTGGGGCTGGTGCGGCGGCTCCCGACGGCCGAGGAGCGGGCCGCCGGCGAGGTGCGCGCGGAGGACACGGTCACGGTGGGCACGGTCGAGTACATCTCGCCCGAGCAGGCCCGCGGGCGCGGCGACCTCGACGTCCGTACCGACATCTACAGCCTCGGCGTCACCCTCTACCACATGGTGGTCGGCGACGTGCCCTTCCACGGCGACACGAGCTACGAGGTGATGGCGAAGCACATCCTCTCGGGTCTCGACGCGCAGAAGGTGAAGAATCGCCGCATCGCGCCCGAGATCCACTACGCGATCACCAAGATGATGTCGAAGGAGCGGGAGTTCCGCTACGCCGACTGCGACGAGCTCGTGACCGACCTCACGCGGTTCCTGCCCGCGGAGGGCGTGCCGCGCATCGTGCTGCCGGTGGTCGCGCCGCCCCCGGCGCCCTCCGCGGCACCGGGGCCGAAGAGCCCTCCGCGCAGCCCCACGGTGCCGCCGGCGTCG
>CAZJJQ010000156.1:0-8257 GCA_964546345.1 uncultured Planctomycetales bacterium | reverse complement strand
TAGGGAAGGTTCTCGCCGGCGGCGACGAGGATCTGCGTCTTGACGAGGTCGATGCCCGTCAGCAGCTCGGTGACGGGATGCTCGACCTGGATGCGCGCGTTGACCTCGATGAAGTGGAACTCCTTGCCCTCGAGCAGGAACTCCACCGTCCCCGCGCCGTAGTACCCGACCTCCTTGGCCAGGCGCACCGCCGAGCGGCCCATCTTCTTGCGCAGGTCGGGGTGGATCGCCGGGCTCGGGCCCTCCTCCACCACCTTCTGGTGGCGGCGCTGGATGGAGCAGTCGCGCTCGCCGAGGTGGATCACCTCGCCGCGCTTGTCGCCGAGGACCTGGATCTCGACGTGCCGGGGGCGCTCGAGGTACTTCTCGAGGTAGACGCTCGAGTCGCCGAACGCCGCCTCGGCCTCGGACTTCGCCGACATCATGCTGTTCACGAGCGAGATGTCGTTGTGGGCGACCCGCATGCCGCGGCCGCCGCCCCCGCTGACCGCCTTGATCAGGACGGGATAGCCGACCCGGCGGGCCACCTCGAGCGCCTGCGCCTCGGTCTCGACCGGGCCGTCGCTGCCCTCGACCAGGGGCACGCCGGCCTTCTTCGCGGCCAGCTTCGCCTCGCTCTTGTTGCCCATCCGGCGGATGGCGTCCACGGAGGGGCCGATGAACTCGATGTTGCTCGACCGGCAGACCTCGGCGAAGTGGTCGTTCTCGGAGAGGAACCCGTACCCCGGGTGGATGGCATCGACGTTGGCGACCTCGGCGGCCGAGATGATGTTGGGGATGGAGAGGTAGCTCTTCGCGCTCTGCGCGGGACCGATGCAGATCGCGTCGTCGGCGAGGCGCAGGTAGGGGGCGTCCGCGTCCGCCTTCGAGTAGACGCACACCACCTCGATGCCGAGCTCTCGGCACGCACGGATGACCCGGAGGGCGATCTCCCCGCGATTGGCGACCAGGATGCGCTTGAACATGGCCCGGAGGACGCCCTCGGGGCGTCAGTCGACCTTGACGCGGAACAGGGGCTGGTCGAACTCCACGGCCTCGCCGTTCTCCACCAGGATCTCGACGATCTCGCCGCTGATCTCCGCCTTGATCTCGTTCATCACCTTCATGGCCTCGATGATGCAGACCACGCTGTCCGCCCGGACGCGGTCCCCGGGGTTGACGTAGGCGGGGGACTCCGGGCTCGGGGTCCGGTAGAAGGTGCCCACGATGGGCGAACGGATCTCCGCCGTCCCCGGAGGCGGCCCGGAGGGGGTCGCCGGAGCCGCCGGGGCGGGCGCGGGGGCGCTCGGGATCGCGGTGACGGTGGGCAGGGCGTGGGCCGCGAGGGCCGCGGGCGAGAACCCCTGGACCGCCGGGGCCTTTCGCAGCCGAACCGTGGACCCCTGCTCCTCGATCTCGAGCTCGACGAGGTCGTTCTCGTTCATCAGCTTGACGAGCTTCTTGAGCTCGGCGATGTCCATCGATGACCTCGTTGCCGGGGGAGGGCGGGCGGCGGCACTCTAGGCTCGCCCCCGGGTGGGATCAAGCCGCGGGCGAGACGTTCTCTGCCGCGGTTGCCCCCCCACCGGGGGGCTTCAGGCGTCCGAACCGGTCCGGGTGTGGAGGACCCGCTCGGCGATCTGGACGGCGTTGAGCGCGGCGCCCTTGCGGAGCTGGTCGCCCGTCAGCCAAAGATCCAGGGCGGTCGGGAGCCCGGGATCGCGGCGGATCCGACCGACGAGGACGTCGTCCCCGCCCTCGGCGTCGCGCGGGGTGGGGAACCGCATCGCCCCCGGGTCATCGACGACCCGGACCCCGGGGGACGCGGCCAGCCACGCGCGGGCGTCCTCGGGGGAGACCGGTCGCTCGAACTCGACGTTGACGGCCTCGCTGTGTGCGCGCCGGACCGGCACGCGGACGCACGTGGCCGACACGGGGAGCGAGGGGGCCGAGAGGATGCGCCGCGTCTCCTTCACCATCTTCCACTCTTCGGTGGTCAGGCCTCCCTCGGAGAACGCCTGGACGAAGGGGATGACGTTGGAGGCGATCGGGACCGGGTAGACGGACGGCGTGGGAGGCCTTCCGGTGCGCTCCTCCTCGAGCTCGCGGGCCAGCTCGTCGAGGCCCTTCGCACCCGAGCCGGACACCGCCTGGTAGGTGGACACGACCACCCGCCGCAGGGGGACGCGGCGCAGCAGGGGGGCGAGCACCATCACCAGGAGGATCGTGGAGCAGTTCGGGTTCGCGATCAGCCCCTGACGCCCGAGGTCGGGGGGCAGGTTGACCTCGGGGACGACGAGCGGCACCGCCGGGTCCATCCGGAACGCCGACGAGTTGTCCACGACGAGCGCGCCCGCCTTGGCGGCGCGGGGGCCGTGCTCGAGGCTGCGGTCGCCGCCGGCGGAGAAGAAGGCGACGTCCACCCCTTTGAAATCGAACGTCGAGAGGTCGAGGACCCGGTGCTCCTCCCCGCGGAAGCGGATCGACCTGCCCGCGGAACGCGCGGAGGCGAGGGGGAGGAGGCGACGGATCGGGAAGCGGCGCTGATCGAGGACACGGAGGAACTCCTCCCCCACGGCCCCGGTGGCTCCGGCGATGGCGACGGTGAGCATCCGGCCGACTCTACCGTCCTCGTGCGCGCCCCCGACGCCTTCGCGCGACCGACCCCGCCGCGAGTGCCGACGTGCGGCGCCAGGGACCCGACTTCCCCCCGTCCTTCTCGAGCAGGCGGATCCCGGTCACCTCGGCCGCCTTGTCTACGGCCTTCGTCATGTCGTAGACCGTCAGCGCCGCCACCGCGACCGCGGTCAGCGCCTCCATCTCGACCCCGGTCCGATCCCGGGCCTTCACCTCGGCGCGGATCCGGACTCCACCGGGCACGAGCGTGAGGTCCACGCGGACGCCGTCGATCCGCAGGGGGTGGCACAGCGGGATCAGGTCGGCCGTGCGCTTCACGGCGGCGATGCCCGCGATCCGGGCGGTTCCGAGCACGTCCCCCTTCTCGATCGTGGCGGCGCGGACCCGCGCGAGCGTCCCTCGGGAGAGGCGCACGGATCCCTCGGCGAGGGCACGCCGCGCGCTCTCGTCCTTGCCGCCGACGTCCACCATGCGGGCGGTGCCATGCCGATCGACGTGGGTCAGGTGGGGCACGGCCCCCGTGGGTGCGCCGGAACGGGCCTTGCGAGTCGGGAGGGGGCGACGGCGGACGACCATCCAGGCATGGTACCCGTGGGGTGGAGCACCCCTCCGCCACGGTCGCGGGGGTCGTTCCGGCCGGCCCCGGAGGGGACCGGCCGGAGCCTCCCTTCGTGCGCTACCGACCTGCCAGCCGCGTGGAGCTCCCCGGCGTGAAGGCGCGCTTCGGCCCGGCGTCCTTGTCGTCGTCGTCGTCAGACCCGGCCTTGGCCGCGTTCTTCGGCATGTCCTTCACGGGGCCTCCGCCGAAGCCGGGGAACCCGAGCGCCTTCTTCACCTCGACCTCCACCACCTTCAGGACGTCGGGGTTCTCGCGCAGGAACTGGACCGCCTTGTCGCGACCCTGGCCGAGCTTCGTCGCACCGATGGAGAGCCAGGTGCCGGACTTGTCGATGGCTCCCGCATCGACGCCCAGATCGACGAGGTCGCCCACGGTCGAGATCCCCTCGTTGAAGAGGATGTCGAACTCGGCCTGGCGGAACGGCGGCGCGATCTTGTTCTTGACCACCTTCACGCGCGTCTGGCTGCCGACGACGGACTCGCCGTCCTTGATGGAGCCGATGCGCCGCATGTCGATGCGGACCGAGGCGTAGAACTTGAGGGCGTTGCCGCCCGTCGTCGTCTCGGGGCTGCCGAACATCACGCCGATCTTCATGCGGATCTGGTTCGTGAAGATCATGCAGGTGTTGCTGTGGTTGATGGCCGCCGTCAGCTTGCGCAGGGCCTGGCTCATGAGGCGCGCCTGGAGGCCGACGTGCGAGTCGCCCATCTCCCCCTCGATCTCGGCCTTCGGCACCAGGGCTGCCACCGAGTCGATCACGACGACGTCCACGGCGTTGCTGCGCACGAGGGTCTCGGCGATCTCGAGGGCCTGCTCGCCCGTGTCCGGCTGGGAGATGAGCAGATCGTCGAGGTTCACGCCGAGCTTCTTGGCGTAGGACGCGTCGAACGCGTGCTCGGCGTCGATGAACGCGCAGACGCCGCCCTGCCGCTGGGCGTTCGCGATCACGTGGATGCACAACGTCGTCTTGCCCGACGACTCGGGACCGTAGACCTCGGTGATGCGCCCCCGCGGGATGCCGCGACCGCCGAGCGCGAGATCGAGGGACGGGCTGTTGGTCGAGATGCCCTGGATCTCGGCGGCGCCCATCTGCCCGAGGCGCATGATCGTGCCCTTGCCGTAGGACTTCTCGATCTGGCCGAGGGCCACGTCGAGGGCCTGCGTGCGCTGCGCCTGGGCCTTCTTCTCGGCCTCGGTCATCACGGGCGCGGGAGCGACGGGATGCGCCGGGGCCCCGGGCTTGCCGGCGACGGCCTTCGCGTCGCCGTTGCTCCGGGCGGCGTCCTGTTTCGCGCCCTCGGCGTGCTTCGCATCCGCCGACTTCGACTCCAGGGTCTTCTCTGCAGGGTGAGGCGCGACCATCGTCCGGACTCCTTCGATGCCCCGATCGGGGGCGGGGGTTGCAGCTGGGCTGTGGGAAAGACGGGGGTTGGAAAGACTGGGGGGGGGAAGCGGTGCAGTGGGACGCAGCCCACCGGATTGCAGCGCGGCGGACTGCGGCGCGGCGGACTGCGGCGCGGCGGACTGCGGCGCGGCGGATTGCGGCGCGGCGGACTGCGGTATGGCGGAGTGCTGCGCGCCGGAGGACGGTGTGGCGGGCGTTGCGACGGGCGGCTTCATCCCGCCCTGCCGGGGGGGGAGCAGCTTCGAAGGGCCGGCCTTGGGCGGGTCCTGCTTGGTCGGCCCCTGCTTCGGAGGATCCTGCTTCGAAGGGCCCTGCTTCGAGGGAAACGGGCGGCTCGGGATCGCGCGATGCGCGTTCCGGGAGGCACCCCCGACGACTTTGCGCGGACTCGGCATGGGTCAGGGTCTTTCCGTGGGTGCCGCGCACGGGGTGCGGGGGGAGGGACTCGGCTCGGCGCAGGTCCTGGGGCTCGGGGCGGACGGCGGTCGCGGCGGTGCGATCGGTGCCCGGGCGCCCGGACCCAGCGGGACGGAGGCCAGCACGCGATAGACGCGACCGGAACCGTGGGGCCCGGCGGGGGCGGGTTCGGAGCTCAGAAGGCCTACTTCGGTGACCATGTCGTCGATGTAAGTACCTTGTAAGGATCCCGCCGTCAAGAGTTTTTCCAGCGCACGCGGAGGGCGTTCGGGGTCCGACCGGCGTCGGATGCGGGCGAGCGTGATGTGGGGATGGAACCGCTCGGCACCTTCGGGGCCCCACCCCGCGGCGACCAACGCGTCCACCACGCGCCGGGACACCTCTCCGAGCTCAGGGCGCGTGTCGGGCGCCAGCTCGGCGAACAGGACGCGCGGCGCCTGCGGACTCGGGAACGCCGACAACGCCACGGGTCGCAGCCGCACGGGCGAGGCCCCCGCCAACGCGCTCCGCAGGGCGTCCACGATGCGAGGAACGGCCTCGGACGGCGTCGCGCCGAGGAAGGCGAGCGTCAGGTGCAGGTGTTCGCGCTCCACCGCGTGCACCGCGGGATCAACGCGTGCGAGCCGGGCGGCCTCCTCCGAGAGTGCGCCCGCCATCGCATCCGAGGGCACGAGGGCCACGAAGGTGCGCAGGACGTCGGAGACGGAAGCCGCCACGACGCCCGGTCTACTCGCGGGGACCGACGCTCCGGACACGCACGGGCCCCTCCGCCCCCCCCGCGCCCCCCCCACCTGCCCACGGGATTGCGCCCCCGCGCCTCGCCCGCCACCGGGGAGACCCCCGCCGCTCCCGCCCCCGCGAAGGACACCGCCCCCGACGGCGACGGCGCCCGGCGTCCGCCGCAGGACGACCTCGATCCGCGATCGTCCCGCGCCTAGAGGGTCACGAAGCGGCGCAGCTCCTCGGCGCGGCCTTCCACGTCGGAGCGCGAGACCCTGGAGAGGCCGTCCAGGCTGAACGTCGAGACCGCGTAGGAGGCGGTCACCGTCCCGTACACCATGGCCCGGGCCACATCGGCCGTCTCGAACCGTCCGCTCGCCGCGAGCGCGCCCATGAGCCCGCCCGCGAAGGAGTCGCCGGCCCCCGTGGGGTCGCGGACGTCTTCGAGAGGGTAGGACGGCAGCGCATAGGAGCGGTCGCGTCCGAAGAGGAAGGCGCCATGCTCGCCCTTCTTGACGATCACGAAGCGGGGCCCCATCCCGAGCAGTCGCCGGCCCGCCGCGATCAGGTTGCGGGCGCCGGCGAGGCTGCGCGCCTCCTCGTCGTTGACCACGAGGCCGTCCACGCGCCGGAGGACCTCCAGCAGCCCGTCGCGGGCGACGTCGATCCAGAGGTTCATCGTGTCGGCCACGACCAGCCGGGGCCCGCTCAGCTGCGAGAGGACGGAGAGCTGGATCGCCGGCGCCGTGTTCGCGAGGAACACGTACGGGGCCTGGCGATGCCCGGCGCCGAGCGAGGGACTGAACGTCTCGAGCACGTTGAGGTCGGTCTTGAGGGTGGTGGCGGCGTTCATCGCGCCGTCGTAGCGGCCGGCCCAATGGAAGGTCCTCCCGCGCGCCGTCTCGAGCCCGGACAGGTCGATGTCGCGGGCGGCGAGCAGCTCGCGGAACGGTCGGGGGAAGTCCTCGCCCACGACCGCCACGAGCCCCACCCTCGCGAACAGGGAGGCGGCGACGCTGAAGTAGGTGGCGCTGCCGCCGAGCACGGCGTCGGCCTTGCCGGCGGGCGTCGCCACGTCGTCGAGGGCCACGGTGCCGACGACGGCCAGATCAATCGCGCGAGGGGGGGGCTGGGTCACGTAACGCTCCCGGGAGAAGGGAAAGGCGGGGCCTCGACGGCCCGTTCGGCGGCGGCGACCTCGTCGGCCATGACGGCACGGCGGGCGTGGTCCTTCGAGAGGAGCCACAGGACGCCGCCCGGCAGGCCCGAGGCGAGCACGAGGAGTCGGAAGGCCACGGACCATCCCACGGCCTCCGACGGGGCCACGCCGAGCGGGGCGAAGAAGTAGGCGAACGCGAGCTCGCCGACGCCCCATCCGCCCGGCACGAGGGGAATGGCCGAGAGGAGGCTCACCACCGGGATCAGCGCGAGCGCCGACCCGAGGGTCACCTCGGAGAGCCCGAGGGCCCCCGCGAGCAGCCATGCGCACACGCAGGTGCCCACGTGGTTGCCGACGCTGACCAGGAGGCCGAGCCCGAGCGAGCCCGGGCGCGAGCGGTACAACCGGAAGGCGGCGTCCACCTCGGCCCACACGTGCTGGAGTGGGAGGCGACGGAGCAGCGCGGAGAGGCCGACGGCACGTCGGACGCGACGGGAGAGGACGAGGAGGACGAACACCGCGGCCCCGGAGACGGCGGCCCCCACGAGCAGGCGCGGCGCCGCGTAGCCGGGGCGGTCGGGCCCGAGGAAGAGGACGGCCCCCGCCAGCAGCACCAGCGCGAACAGCCCCACCGCGCGGTCCACGAACACGCTCACGACGGCCTTCGTGGGCACGCCGGTCCGCTTCGCCGCGTACCACGCCTTGACGACGTCGCCGCCCGTGGCGCCGGGCACGACGAGGTTGAAGAAGATCCCGTAGAACGTGAAGCGCACCGCGTCGCGTTTCCCCAGCGGCAGCCCGAGGGCACGTACGAGCCACCGCCAGCGCCACGCCGTCAGGACCGCGAACCCGACGAGCGCGAGCCCGACGAGCACCACGGTCGGGATCGAGCGGGAGAGGCGACGCAACAGCGTCCGGAAGCCGTAGGCGACATCGGGGATGTCGCGCCCGCCAACGGTGGTGTGCCGCACCCGGTCGAGGGGCACGACCTGCCCCGCCTCCGCCCTGCCGTCGCCGTCCTCGGGCACGACCCGCACCTCGCCGGGTGCCTCGGTGACCCTGCCGGTGAGCGTCGTCCCGTCGCGGAGCACCACGCGGTCGTGCCAGCTCAGGGTGCGCGCGACCAGCCACCCCACCAGCAGCAGGGCGACGACGCGGAGACTCAGCTTGAGGGCGCGGGAGGAGATCAACGGGCCGCCGGGGGGAGCTCCCGGGCGCGGGTGCTGGGCGCGGGGCTCAACGCGGCGCCGTCCCGGGGACGTGGCGCGGCGGCGGGAGCGAGGGGCCCACCGTGGGCGGCGGGGAGGGGCGGGGCGCGGGC
>CAZJJQ010000155.1:0-8289 GCA_964546345.1 uncultured Planctomycetales bacterium | reverse complement strand
CCCGCGCGGGCGGGTTCACCACGCCGCACGGGGAGGTCAGGACGCCCGCGTTCATGCCAGTGGGCACCCGCGCCAGCGTCAAGGGGCTCACGAACGCGCACCTCCACGCCATCGCCCCCGAGGTGGTGCTCGCCAACACGTACCATCTCCACCTGCGGCCGGGCGAGACCCTGGTCCGCGAGCTGGGGGGCCTGCACCGGTTCGCCGGCTGGAACCGCCCGCTGCTCACCGACTCGGGGGGCTTCCAGGTCTTCTCCCTCGGCGAGCTCGTGGCGATCGACGACGACGGCGTCACCGTCAAGAGCCACCTCGACGGCGAGCCGATCCGCCTCGGGCCCCGCGAGGCGACGCGCATCCAGGAGGCGCTTGGAGCCGACGTCGCCATGGCCTTCGACCAGTGCTGCCGCCTCCCGGCGACGCCGGTGGAGGTGGCGGCCGCCGTCGAGCGCACCGCGCGGTGGGCGGAGTCGTGCGTGCGCGCGCGCACGCGCGACGACCAGGCCATGTTCGGCATCGTGCAGGGCGGGGTGGACGAGACCCTGCGCCGCCGGTCGGCCGCCCAGATCACGGCGCTCCCGTTCGAGGGGTTCGCCATCGGCGGGCTCTCGGTCGGCGAGGGGCCGGCGGCGATGCGCGCGACGCTCGCCGTCACCGCCCCGCTCCTGCCCCCGGACCGCCCCCGCTACCTCATGGGTGTCGGACTGCCCCTCGACCTCGTGGACGCGATCGCCCTCGGCATCGACCTGTTCGACTGCGTGATCCCCACGCGCAACGGGCGACGGGGTCACCTGTTCACCCGCGACGGGGTCGTACGCATCGGGCGGCGCGAGTTCGAGGCCGACGAGGGCCCCCTCGATCCCGACTGCGCCTGCGAGACCTGCCGGGGCTACAGCCGCGCCTACCTCCACCATCTCTTCGCGGTGGGCGAGCACACGAGCTCGGTGCTCGGCAGCCTCCACAACGTCCACTTCCTGGTGGACTGGGTGCGCCGGCTCCGCACGGCCGTCCTCGACGGGACCTTCCTCGAGGTGGCCGGCGGGATGCGGGACCGCTACCAGGTGGGCGAGGCCCGGGCGGAAG
Organism: uncultured Planctomycetales bacterium; assembly: GCA_964546345.1. Taxonomy (GTDB): domain Bacteria; phylum Planctomycetota; class PLA2; order PLA2; family JAEUHO01; genus JAYTCP01. The sequence goes on along the minus strand of CAZJJQ010000155.1, from coordinate 7,209 downwards.
CCCTCCGCCTGGCGGACCCCGAGGGCCGGCTCGGCAGCAAGCGCCGCGCGGCCGAACGCGCCGCCCGACGCCTCGTCCCTCCCCCCCGCCCCCCCACGCCCCCGCCGCCCCCCGCCTCCTCCGCCCCGCCGCAGGCCTGACGCGGGCCAGCCGGGTCCCGACGCTCGCACGCGGGGCCACCGCCGGCCGCCCGAGCGGGTACCTTCCTCCCCATGGCCCGACGACTCTGTCAGTTCCTGTTCACCCTTGCGCTCCTCTACGCGGCGGGCGTCGCCGCGTTCGCGTTCCTGCACTACGAGAAGGACGCGCGCCCCGACGTGCTCACGATCTGCTCGGAGATGCACGACTGGGTCCGCGCCAAGCTCAAGAGCTCGAGCCCCGCGCCGACCGATCCGGGCACGGTCCCGGCGAAGCGCGAGGCCGTCGAGGTCCCCCCCGCCCCGCCGGCGCCCCCGGTGGACGTGAAGGCCGAGCCCCCCGCGAACGACCCGCGTGCCCGGGCGATCGCGAAGGTGCGCGACGAGCTGCTGCCGAAGGCGGAGGACCTGGCGAAGGCGATGGACGCGCCGGGCAGCAAGCTCGCCGACGCGAAGGTGGGCCTCCGGGTCGTCCTCGTGGAGGCGCGCGACCTCCTGGGCCCTCTCCTCGACGCGAATCCGGACGACCGCGAGGTCCACAAGCTCTACAAGCGGGTGAGCGATCTCTTGATCGCCGCGGACAAGCGGTAAAGATCCCCCCGTCCCGTCCGCCCGCGGAGGTCGCGATGCCCGTCCTGCTCCGAGCCGCCCACGTCGATGAGGTCCCCGTCGGGACCGCCCGCACGCTCAAGCTCCGCGGCGCGAAGGTGCTGCTCGCGCACCTCGAGGGTCCCGGCCACCTCGGCGGGGGCTGGTACGCCTTCGACGCCGCCAAGGCGAAGCTGCCGGCCCGTCCGACCGCCGACGACGTCGCCCGCGCCACGGCCGCGGGCGCCGCGTTCCGCGTCGTCGTGCGCGGCACCTTCGTCCACGTGGCCATGGACTCCGACCGCGAGGCGGCCCCCGCGTCGATCCAGAGCAACGAGCGCCAGGTGGCCGAGGTCCGGGCGTAGGCGGCGCTACGCCGAGAGGTCCGCGACCAGGGGCAGGTGGTCGGAGGCGACCGCCGTGCGCTCGTCGAGCACGGTCGTGACGGCCAGGACCTTCATCGACGGCCGCAGGAAGATCTTGTCGAGCGCGGCCAGCGGCCGCGAGCTCGGGAACGTGCGCGGCCCGGCGCTGCGGTGATGGGCCTCGCGGGCGACCCGCAGCACGCCCTTGCGCTCGAGGGGGCGCCCGATGCGGTTCCCCCAGTCGTTCGTGTCCCCCGCGATGACGAGCGCCTCGTCCTCGCCGGACGCGTCCCGCAGGTGACGGAGCAGCGCCCGCATCTGGAACGCGCGCTCGAGGTGGAGCAGCCCGAGGTGCACGTTCCCCACGACGTAGGGACGGCCGTCGGGGCCGAGGATGCGCGTCACGAGCCCGCTGCGCCGCTTCTTCGGCCGGATCGTCAGGTCCACGTTGTGGGCGTCCCGGACCGGGAACCGCGACAGCGTCACGTTGCCGTAGTGCCCGCCGCGCACCCGCACGTTGAGCCCCACCGCCACGTGCCGATAGCCGAGCGAGTCCGCGATCAGCCGGGCCTGCCGGTGGAACGAGGAGCGCGGCACGTGCTCGTCCACCTCCTGGAGGCAGACGACGTCGGCGTCGATGCCGGACAGGATCGCCATCGTGCGCTCGATCTCGTAGCGGCGGTCGGTGCCGATCCCCTTGTGGATGTTCCAGGTGGCGAGGCGGAGCCCGGCAGCCATGGGGGCACGCTACCACCGGGAGGGGGAAACGGGGGGCTCGGGGGGCAGGGGGAGGGCGGGCGGCGGAGGGGGAGCGCGGCGCGCCGAGCCCCCCTCCCCCCCGCGCGCCCCCCCTTCCCTGCGGCGGGAGACGGAACCGAGACGGGATCCCGGTACATTTCCGACCTTGCACGGGCGCCCCTGCGCCCGCCGGAGCCCGCCATGCGTCCTCACCGCCTGCTCGCCGCCGCCCTCACCTTCGCCGTCGTGGCCCTGTCGGGGAGCCCCGCGACCGCCGAGCCGGTGTGCCAGCGGTGGGACCTCGACGTCACGTGCGCGGTGAAGCCGAACCGCGTGACCATCGGCGATCCCTTCACGGCCACGGTGACCGTCAAGAACACGGGTGATGTGCCCCTCGCGAACGTCACGATCCAGCTCCGGGGCGATCTCGGCGCGCACGTCCCCGCCGGCCAGCCGTCGCCCGTCAGCACGGTGATCCCGCGCCTCGAGCCCGGCGACACGAAGGAGCTCTCGGGGACCTTCGTCTGCGACACGGGCGGCGTCTGCCGCGTGCTCGGCGGGGCGCGCGACCTGATCGGCTGGGCGGCGGCGAACGGCGCGTGCACCGTCGAGGTGGTCGGCCTGCCCGCCATCGGCTCCTCGATGACCGACCAGGACCTCAAGGGCGCGGACAAGGGCGTGTTCCTCGTCGGCGAGGAGAACCAGTACCTGCTCGAGGTGAAGAACGACGGCGGCTCGAGCGTCACGCCCGATCTGAGGGTCGTGTTCTCCCTGCCCAAGGAGCTCGAGTTCGTCGGAGGCGAGGCCGGCCGCGACGTGAAGGTCACGGGCCAGGGTCAGACGGCGGAGACCACGGCCTTCGCGCTCGCCCCCGACGAGACGCTCAAGATCGTGATCCGCGTGAAGGCCATCGCCGTCCCCCCGAGCAACCTGATCCAGACGCGCGCCGTCATCCAGACCGCGGGCGGCATCCCGGTGGCCGACGAGGCCGAGTCCACGACGATCAAGTAGCCGTACGGAGGTCGGCCGCCGTGTAGCCGTAGCGGATGGTGGGGAATCGCGCGCGCAGGCGGTGGACGTCGGGCGCCACCGCCTTGCGGTGGAGGATCGCCTCCTCCAGCAGGCGCGCCACCTCCTCCATCTCCGCGACCCCCATCCCGTACCGCGTCAGCTCCTGGACGCCCATGCGGATCCCGCGGGGGTTCATCGCGCTCTTGCCCGGCTCGCCGGGCAGCAGGTTCATGTTCGTGATCACGTCGTCCTTGGCGAGGCGCGCCGCCACCTCCCGGCCGCCCCCCGCGTCGGCCACGTCGAGCACGACCTGGTGGCTCCGGGTGAAGCCCAGGTCGGCACACGCCACGGTGACCCCGCGACGGGACAGCGCCGCGCCGAGCGCCTGCGCGTTGCGCACGACGTCGCGCGCGTACGCGGCGCCGAAGGCCTCCATCTCGAGGGTCGCCACCCACATGGACGGCAGCGTGTGCAGGTGGTGGTTGCTCGAGCTCCCGGGGAAGACGCCCCGATCGATCGCCGTCCGCAGGGCCTCGTCCTCGCCGCGCGTGAGCACCACGCCGCGCTGGGGGCCGAAGTAGGTCTTGTGCGTCGAGCCCATGAGGACGTCGGCGCCCTCGTGCAGCGGGTCCTGGAACTGCCCGCCCGCGATGAGCCCCAGCACGTGCGCCCCGTCGTAGAGGAGCTTCGTCCCCGCCGCCTTCGCGGCCTCCGCGAGCTCCCCGACCGGCTCGGGGAACAGGAACATGCTGCGGCCGAGCACCGCGACCACCGGCTTCTCGAGGACGAGCAGGTCCTTGGCCGCCCCCACGTCGATGCGATAGCCGTCGGCGAGCGTGGGCCAGGGCAGGATGCGGTCCGTGCGCTTGCCGAGCGCCCCCATGCGGTCGTGGGAGATGTGCCCGCCGGTGGCGACCTTGTGCGCGACGACCGTCGCGCCCCGCGGCACCAGGCGCGAGAACACGGCCTCGTTCGACACCGTCCCCGAGATCGGACGCACGTCGGCCCACGCGCAGCGGAACACGCGGCGGCACGCGGCGCTCGTCTCGGCCTCGATCTCGTCCACGAACCGCGTCCCCTCGTAGTACCGCGCGCCCGGGTGGCCCTCGGCGTACCGGTGCATCAGGTCCGAGTCGATGGCGGCGCGGGCAGCCGGCGACAGGACGTTCTCCGACGCGATGAGGTTGAGCGTCGTCGATCGCCAGGCGTCCTGGCGGTCGAGGAGCTGCCGAAGCGTCTGCAGGGCGGGGGGCGCCTTCGGCGCGGACGGGGACGGGGACGGCGGACGGGCGGCGTCGGACACGGGACTCCTCGAGGCAGCGGGGAGAGGGGGCGCTGGGTGCGCCGATTGTAGGCGCCGAGCCCCCGCTCAGCGCGGCTTCGCGGGAAGGGGCAGCGCGCCGGGCGGGAACGCCTTCGCCTCGTCGGCGCCCAGGGGCCGCTGGAAGGAGGAGCGCGGCCAGGCGCTCGTGCGCCGCGCGTCGAAGAGCCGCTTCACGCGGATCGCGTCGAACATCTCGAGCTCGGCCACGCCCGGGAAGCCGTGGCCCTGGTCCTCGAGCTGGAGGTAGACGACGTCGCATCCCGCCTCGAGCATCGCGTCCACGGCGGGCGGGATGGGGTCCACGGGCGTGACGGGATCGTCCGCCGAGTGGTAGACGAACAGCGCCGTGCGGGCGGCGAGGAACGCCCGTTGCCCCTGCGGCTGGCTGGACGCCGAGGGGGAGACGCTCGCGAACAGGTCCGTGTGGCGGGCGCCGAACCACCAGGCCCCGGTGCCGCCGGCGGCGTGCCCCGCCAGATGCACGCGATCGAGGTCCACGTGGTACCGGGCGGTCACCTCGTCGAGCACGGTGGTCAGGAACGGCTCGTTCGCCGGGTTCGACCACGGTCCGACGAGCGCGTTGGGCGCGACCAGGATCCAGCCGAGGCGCTGCGCCCCCTCGAGGTAGAGCGCCACCGCGTCCTTCCCGCGCGACGTCACGGCGGTGCCGTCCTTTCCGCCGCCCACGCCCCCGTGGAGGACGAAGAGCAGCGGAGTCGGTACGAACGGGTCGTAGGCGGGCGGCACGTAGATCGAGTACGCCGCGCCGGGGAACCGATCGGCTCGCAGCACGAGGGGCACGTCCTCCCGCAGGCCCTTGGGCTCGCGCGCCCCGCGCCACCACCGCTCGAGGACCTCCGGACGCCACGGGAGCCCCAGCTCGCTCTCGAGCCGTCGGGCCTCCCGCTCGCGCGTGGGCGCGTCGGGCACGGCCGCCCAGGAGGCCAGGAGCTTCCGGAGCGACGGGTCGAGCGCGGGGTTGCCCTTCCGGGCGGCGGCCCACCTCTCGGCGCCCCCGTAGAGCGAGAGCGCCTGCGCGTTCGTCGGATCGAGGGCGAGGGCCTCCTCGAGCAGGCGCAACGCCTCGAGGCGCGCCTTCTGGGACTGGGCGTACGTCGCGATCCCGATGCGCCCGGCGACGTCGTCGGGCTTGAGGTCCTCGGCGCGGCGCCGCACCACCTCATCGACGACGACCTCCTCCTCGACGCGTTTGACGTCCGCGATGGGGAAGCGCACCACGCCGAACGTCATCGCCGCGCTCTTGCTGCGGTAGCGGTTGACGACGATCTCGGTGTCGGTCCGCGAGACGAAGCCGCGCACGACGGGCCCCTTCCTGGGGAACACGCGGTCCGCGTGGGCGGGCGCGGCGGCCAGCGCGAGGAGGCAGAGCAGGGTCGCCGCCCCCCGCGCCATCAGGCGCCCTCGGCCCACGGGGCGATGGGCATGGGCTGGCTCTTGCGGAACCGCAGGATCACGGCGGACTTGATCCCCAGGTAGATCATGAAGGCGCAGAACTCCTGACCCCGCGTCATCCCGAGGAGTTCGTAGCCCAGCTGCGGGTCGGGCTCGCGGAAGAACTCGGCGATGAACCGGAACGCGCCGTAGCCCACGAGGAACGCGCACCCGACGTAGCCGCCGCCCCAGTTGCGCTTGAGCATCAGGTAGCGGAGCACGAAGAACAGCGCGAGCCCCTCGAGGGCGGCCTGGTAGAGCTGGCTCGGGTGCCGCAGGACGGTGTCCCACTTCCCGTTCCACGCCTCGCCGATCTTGTAGACGGGGAAGCGCATGGCCCAGGGGCCGTCCCACGGCCGCCCCCAGAGCTCGGCGTTGATGAAGTTCGCGATCCGCACCGAGGCGATGCCGAGCGGCGTGGCGAGCGCGAGGCCGTCGCCCAGGTCGCGGAACCGGATCTTGTTCACGATCGCATAGATGAAGTAGGCGGACACGACGCCGATCAGGCCGCCGTGGAACGACATCCCGCCCTGGCGGAAGTTGATCCACTCCCCGAGGGACTTGTCCTCGGCGTAGAACGCCATGTAGCCGATGCGGCCGCCGAGGAACACGCCGAGGATGCCCCAGAACAGGACGTCGGCGACCTTCTCCGGAGGGACCGGCCAGCGTCCCCGCCGGGCCAGGTCCTTGAGCACCAGAAAGGCGAGGCCGAACGCGGCGATGTAGGAGAGCCCGTACCACCGGATGGGCCCGACGAGCACGGGGTCGATGCGGGGGTAGGGGATCTCGGCGAGGAGGGCGGGAAGGCTCACCGGGGCATTCTGCCCGCCGACCCGGGGAGATCCCCGATTTCCGTCAGGGCGCGACGGCCAGGCGCGCGAAGCGCCGCGAGCCGACCCGGAGGATGGCCCCCGCCTTCACCGGCACCTGCGCCCCGACGTCCTTGATCACCACGTCGTCGAGGGCCACCCCGCCCTGCCCGACCAGGCGCCGGGCCTCGCCCTTGCTCGAGGCGAACCCGCACGCGACCACCAGGTCGAGGATGGACACCGCCCCGGCGGGCAGGGTCACGGTCGGGAGGTCCGTCGGCACGCGCCGCTCGCTGAACACCTGGAGGAACTGCTCCCGCTCGCGGCGGCCGGCGTCGGCCCCGTGGTAGCGGGCCACGAGCGCCTCCCCCAGGGCGAGCTTCGCGTCGCGCGGGTTGACGCCGGGGGCGAGGAGGGCCTCGATCGTGGCGTCGGGGAGGTCGGTCAGGAGCCGCAGGTACTTGGGGAGGAGCGCGTCCGAGATCCGCATGGCCTTGCCGAACTGGTCCTTCGGCTCGTCGGCCAGCCCGATGCTGTTCCCGAGCGACTTCGACATCTTGGCCTGCCCGTCGGTGCCCTCGACGAGCGGCGAGATGACCGCCACCTGGGGCTCGAGGCCCTGCTGCTCCATCAGCCGCCGCCCCACCCCCAGGTTGAACGTCTGGTCCGTGCCCCCCAGCTCGACGTCGGCCCGCACCTCGACGGAGTCCCAGCCCTGCATGAGGCAGTAGACGAACTCGCGGATCGAGATGGGGCTGCCCTCGCCGAAGCGCTTCTCGAACGAG
>CAZJJQ010000154.1:6750-8290 GCA_964546345.1 uncultured Planctomycetales bacterium | reverse complement strand
GTCGCGCGCGGCGGCGTCGCCGCCCTCGCCCTCCCCTAGGCCGACCTCGGGGACGCGCTCCGAGCCGCCGAGCAGCGCGGGCACGCCCCCCCCGAGGAGAGCACCGATGCCGAGGAGGACGAGGGACGGGACGACTTTCACCGGAGGACGCTCCGAGGGGGTCGGGGAACGGAAGGGATCGCGGGCTCGGCAGGAACGGTCGGTCAAGCCTGCTCGACGAGACCGTCCTCGACGAGCACCTCGAGGAGGCCGAGGACGCCCTCGTGGAGGTCCTCGCGAGGCGCGTCGGGGAAGGCCTGGCGGAACACGCGCACGGCCCCGGCGGCGGTGGTCGGCGTCGCGAGCAGCCGCCAGAGCGCCGAGCCCGTCTCGTTGAGGCGGAAGAGGCCGCCGCGTTCCCGGTGGGCCAGGAACACGGAGCTGCCCAGTCGTCGCTCCTCGACGCCGGCGCCCTGTCGATATCGGGGGCTCATGCGCACCGCTCCGCGGAGGGGATGCGCTCCGTCGTGGACGCCCTCGCGCCGAACTCGTCGCACAGGAGCGCGGCGGCCTCCTCGCTCCGCCGGTAGCGGAGGCGACGGCACCGTGCCCCGAGCACGACGGCGTGGAGCGCGTCGAGCACCCGGTCGGTGGGCGCCTGCAGGGAGAAGTTCTGCAGGATCAGGGTCTCGAGGGCCTCGGCGGGATCCACGTCCCCCAGGCGCGGGGCGCGGACCTCGCCGCGCTCGAGGAGGACGACGCCCTTCACGGGCGCCGTCTCGCCCAGCGGGGCCAGGGTGCCGGGCGGGATCGTCACGTAGAGCCGGTTGCGCAGGCCGGGGCCGGCATGGTCGCGCACGAAGGCGCGCAGGCGCGGCGAGACGTCCAACGGGAGCGGCGGCCGCAGCCGAGGCACGATGCCGAGGGCGACGCCCCGACGGGTCCGCAGGTCGATCGGCACCACGTCGTCGCCGTAGATGGGCACACCCAGGCTGGCGAGCGCCACCGTGAGGACGCTCTTGCCCGCGTGCCCCAACGCGGGGAAGACCACGAGGCCGTCGCCGAACCGGGCGGCTGCGGCGTGCAGGCAGAGCTCGTCGGGGTGCTCCTCCGCATACCAGTCGATCAGCTCGAAGTGGAAGCCGCACAGGGCGCCCACGACGGTGGAGCGGATCTTCTCGCGCACGAGCGAAGGACGGTCCTTCCAGCGCGAGACGCGCCGATACCCCCGGGGCGTGCGGCGGATCCGCATCGCGGGGCGCGGCCCTAGGAGGCCGCCGACGTCCTTCACGTCCCAGCCCGGGAGGATCGTCCGTACGGCCTCCACGAGCTCGGGGCAGTCGGTGAAGCGCACGGGCGCGCCGAGAGGGCCGAGCATCAGCTCCCTCGTGCGCGCGCCCGTGCGGGAGCGAGGCCGCGCGGCTCCGGAGATCGACCCCTTCCGCCCTGACGGGCGGTCGGCGACGACGGCACTGGAGCGGGCGCGGCGCATCGGCTAGGAGTGCGAGTGCGTGCGGCTACGCGAGCACGACCGGCTGTGCGACCGGGACTTGCTGCCCGA
>CAZJJQ010000154.1:0-6650 GCA_964546345.1 uncultured Planctomycetales bacterium | reverse complement strand
GACTTGCTGCCCGAGCGCGACTTGCTGATCGAGCACGACCGGCTGCCCGACCGTGACTTGCTCCCCGATCGGGACTTGCTCCCGGACCGGGACCTGCTCGCCGAGTGAGACTTGCTCCCGGAGTGGGAGCCGCTCTTCGACGACGTCTTGGAGCCGCACTTCTTCGGCTTGGGGCCGCAATCGGGCGGGGGAGGCGTGCACGGCGGAGGCGGAGGGGGCGGCGGGGGCGAGCAGGGGGGCGGCGGGGGCGGCGGAGGAGTGCATCCCCCCGTCTTCCCGGCTCCTGCCTCGGCCTGACGACCGCCCAGGGCGAACAACGTGGGGACGGCGAACGCCGCCGCCGCACCGAGTCCGAGGCGCGTGAGCGCCTGCCGACGGGACATCCGCCCCGCCGACGACTCGTCCTTCGAGTTCTTCATCTCTGGTGACTCCCAACTGGGTTCGTGTCTACGAAGCCCCGCCTCCTGCGAGGAAGGGAACCCACCGACAGCACGCGGCGTTCCTCGCCGTAACCCCCGCTGCTCACCCGTGGAACGTTCAGTTCCGTGAACACGCGTCGAAGGGACGCTTCACGGAGGGAGCGGGGGACGGGTCTCAGATACCGGGGCGCGGGACGCCGCAGCGCCCCCTCGGAGGCCGCGTCGTCATGGCCTTCGCCCGTCGTTCAGTCCCCGAGGTCCGCGCCGAGGGCGGCGAGGAGCTCCCGCAGCCTCGGATCCCCGAGGAACGGCTGGAACTCGGGCATCGGCGGGCTCCCGGCCGCCAGCGGTCGGTCGGGGAGCCCCGCCTTCGCCGCCGCCTCGAGCTCGACCATGGCCTCTGCGAACCGAGCGGCGCGCTCGGCCGACCCCTCGGGCGCACGGGCGGCGAGCGCACAGGCGGCCCGTGCGCGGAGGTAAGCCGGCCGCGCCCAGCCGGGCCGCGCCTCCCGCGCCCGTCCCGCGGCGAGGAAGGCCTCCTCGGGCCGGCCGTCCGCGAGCAGGAGCGCCGCCCGCAGCACGGCCCAGCCCGGATCGTCGCGTGCGAGGAAAGGCGCCGAGAGGCTGCCCTCCGCAAGCGCACGTCCCCGGTCGAAGAGGACGCGGTCCTGCGGCAGCACGGGGCGCGCCATCGCCCGCGCACCTTCCGCCGCGGCGTCGAGCTCGAAGAGGCGGATGCGGTACTCCGCGTCGCGGATCCAGAAGCGCTTGCCGTCGGGGTGGAGGCGCAGCTCCTCGCCGTCGCCGAGGCGCGCGAGGCTCGCGACCTCCGCGAGCGAGGCGCCCGGGCGGGCATCGAGCAGGAAGTGCTCGTTCGAGGTGTAGGAGAGCAGGCGTCCGCCCGGCCCGAAGGCGATGACGCTGCCCGCCATGGGCAGCCCGGCCGTGCGCTCGAGCAGCCGCCCGGTCCCGAGGTCGAACAGCCGCACGGTGGAGTCGACCGCCGAGCTGGCGCCGCGTCCTCCCGCGGGATCGATGGCGGCGTCGATCACGAAGCCCGTGTGCCCCCGGTAGACCCGGATCGCGCGTCCGTCCGCGACGTCGTAGAGCGCGGTCTCGCCGCGTGCCCCGTGGGCCAGCAGCAGGCGATCCCCGTCCGGGTGCCAGAAGGGCCGGTTGTACTCGCCGTCTTCGCCGAAGCGGCTCGTCCACGCGCCCGACCTCGCGTCGAACACGAGCACCGCATCCCCGCTGCGCACCGCCACGCGTCGGCCGTCCGGGCTCGGGTGCACACGACCCGGGGGCTTCGCGCCGGCGGGCCAGGCCAACGGGATCGAGGTCGGACGGGCGCCGGCGACCGCCTCGAGCCGGCGCCACGTCGTGCCCTCCATCCAGGAGATCCACCGTCCACCGAGGTCGAGGACGGGCTCCGAGACCTCCGCGCCGGTGGGTTCGGCGCGCACCACGGTCGCGCCGGTCGCGACCGAGACGACCTCGAACGCCGTCGGCCCCGCACGGCCCGCCCCTCCGCCCCCCACGACGACCAACGCGGCCTCCGCGTCGTCGGTGACCGCGAGGACGCGCTGGCCCGCGCGGGCGCGCGCCACCAACCCCTCCCGTTCGGTCTCGCGTCGGATCTCCCACACCCGGGCCGTGCCGTCGTGTCCCACGGTGGCGAGCCGACGACCGTCCGGGCTCCAGGAGGCGCCCCGCACGTGGTAGCGGTGCCCCTGCAGGCGGCACCGTTCCACGCCACGTTCGACGTCGTAGACCTCCGTCTGCGTGTTGTCCACCAGCGCGAGCAACGAACCGTCCGGCGACGGGAACAGCCGCTTGCGCACGGCCGCGAACGAACCGACGAGCGCTCCGCTCGAAGCCTCCCGGACCTCCACGGTGCCGGCGTCGCCTCCGCCCGTACCGAAGGAGAGGAAGAGGCGGCGTCCATCGGCCGAGAAGGCCGCGTCCAGGAGGCGCCCGTCGCCCTCGACGCCGCCGACGGAGCCGCCCGTGGAGCGCGAGAGCAGCCGCCACCGTCCGCTCGCATGGCGCACGATCACCCGGTCCGCGACGCTCGACACGCGGGCCCAGAGGTCGGCGGGGCCGGGCACGGTCGCGGGCGTGCCCGCGGGATCCGGCGCGTCCCACGAGAGGTCGCCCTCGAGCGCACGCACGTGCAGCCCGCCGTCGGCGGCGACGAACGCGACGACGGGATCGCCCGCACGGGCGCCGGTCGCCAGCCGGACCGGGCCGGGGGTGGTTGCCAGCGCCCGCGACGTCCCGTCGCGGAGGTCCCACCCGAGCACGCGGCCGTCCGCCCCGGCCGTCACGAGCTCCCGGCCCGGCCCTGCCTGGATCGACGCCGCGTCCACGTCGAGCAGCCTCACGCCCCCGCCGCCCCCGAGCTCCCAGACCCGCACCTTGCCGTCGGCGTGCGCCGTGACGGCGTACGTCTCGTCGGCGCCGAGCACCGCGTCGCGCACCGCGCCGCCGTGGCTGTCGAGGCCCCGGAGGGCCACGCCCGCCTCCACGTCCCACAGGATGGCGATGCCCGACTCGTCGGCGGTGAGGAGCCGCCGTCCGTCGGAGAGGTACCGTGCGAGATGGACGTAGCCCTCGTGCCCCTCGAGGTAGCGCCCCTCGCGGTGCACGCGCAGCGCGCGATAGACGGCGGAGCGCGCCTCGGGACCGGGCGCGAGCGCAAGCGCCTCGACCGACATGGCGAGCGCGAGCCCCGGGTCGCGCGTCACCACGCCGGAGGACTGCGCGGCGAGGCGCAGGCCGTCGCTGCGTCGCTGGGCAGCCTCCGCCCGGTGCGCCGCCTCGACCGCGGCGTCGCGCTGCACCCCGATGGCCACCGCCGCGAGGCGCTGCTGCGCGACGAACGCGACGACCGCCCCCGCGACGAGGGCGGCGCCCGCGATCACGCCCGCAGCGAGCCCGCGATGGCGACGCGCCCACGAGCGCAGCTCGACCAGGACGCCGGTCCGGTGGCTGCGCACCACCCGACCGTCGAGGAACGCGTGCAGCTCGTCGGAGAGCTCGCGCGCCGAGGCGAAGCGCGCCTTCGGGTCGCGGGACATCGCCTTCGTCGCGATGGAGACGAGCTCCGGCGGCGCGTCCGGCGCCCGCGCGGCGAGCGGCGCGGGGTCGCCCTGGAACATCCGCATCAGCGCGGCCCGCGGATCCTCTTCGGTCCCGGGCTCCCGGTACGGGGGATGGCCCGCGAGCAGCTCGTAGAGCATGGCCCCCACCGCGTAGACGTCGGCGCGCTCGTCCACGGCGGCGCCGGCCACCTGCTCGGGAGGCATGTAGCCGAGCGTGCCCACCATCTGCCCGTCCATGGTGAGCGGCGCGGGCCCCGGGTCGCTGCCACGCCCGCCGGCGTCCGGCATCCGCGCGTCCGTCGCCCTCACGGGGGCGGCCCCCTCCGCGCCCACGAGCTTCGCGAGCCCCCAGTCCATCAGGTAGACCTCGCCGTAGCGGCCCACCATGACGTTCGCCGGCTTCACGTCGCGATGCACGACCCCCTTGCGGTGCGCGTACGCGAGGGTCTCGCAGATGCGGAGGAACACCTGCAGCGCCCGGCTCAGGGGAAACGTCTTCGACCCGCGCGCGTCGCGCAGGACCTCCTCGAGCGTCCGGCCGTGCACCCGCTTCATGGTGAAGTACACCCGTCCCTCGGCGTCGAGCCCGAGCTCGTGGACGGGCACCACCCCGGGATGGTCGAGCTGCGCGGTGACCTGCGCCTCCTGCAGGAGCCTGCGGACCAGCCGCGTCGCGAGGCTGCCGCCCTCGCCCGAGCCGCCGTCGTCCGACGCGACCCGCTCCGCGTTGACCCGCTTCATGGCGAGGTCGCGCTGGAGCAGGTCGTCCCGGACCGCGAGCACCACCCCCATGCCGCCGCGTCCGATCTCGCCCTCCACGCGCAGGCGGCGTCGTTCGGGGTCGGAGAGCGCCTCCACGCCGATCGTCAGGCTGGAGGCCCGATCCGCGCCTCCCGACGACGCGCCGGACGACGCGTCCGCGTCGCCCATGCCACCCGTCAGCTCGGCGAAGACGCGCGCGACCTCCGCCTCGAGGCCCGCGAAGTGCGCCTGGTACTCGGCGAGCGTCAACAGCGTCCGGGCGTCCCGGTCGGCGGTCAGGCGGCGGCGGATCTCGTCTCGCATGGTGCCTCGGAGGTGGCGCGGATCCTACCCAGACGGCAGCGCACGCCGCTCGAGGAGCCCGTCGTCTCCGATCCCGGCGGAGGAGGAGGGGAGCGGCGGGGGGAGGAGACCTCGGGAGCGCCGAGACCGTGCCGCACGTCCCTCCGAGGGCGCTCCTGCCGGAGCGGCCCGCAGCTCGCCCCTGGTCCTTCAAAGCTCGCGGGGCCGGACGGGCGGGAGGAAGATGCGCCCGCGGCGAGGCTCGCGGGTGGACGGCCCCGGGCGGCGCGAGGCGCAGTCGAAGGATCCGGCCGGGGACGTGCACATGACGCGAACGACGGACGCCGTCGAGGATCGGGCCGGGCTCGTCCCTCCGTACGGGGGGAGCCTCCCGAACCTGCTCGTGCTGGATGCGGCCCGTCGCGCGGACATGCGGTCCCGGGCCGCGTCCGCGCGGTCGCTCCGGCTCTCCGACCGGAGCCAGTGCGAGCTCGAGCTCCTGGCCACGGGGGGGTACGCGCCCCTGCGGGGGTTCCTCGGTCGGGCCGACGCTCTCCGGGTGCTCGACGAGATGCGGCTCGCCGACGGCACCCTGTGGCCCATGCCGGTCACCCTGCCCGTGCCGGAAGCCGTCCCGGCGGGGAGTCTCCTCGCCCTGCGCGACGCGGAACAGGAGCTGCTGGCGCTCCTCCACGTGGAGGAGTGCTACTCCCTCGACCCCGCACGGGAGGCGGCCGCGCTGTTCGGCCCCCACGCGGCCGAGCATCCCCTCCACGCGGACGTGCTCGCCCGGAGCCCGTGGCGGGTCGCCGGTGGGCTCGAGGTGCTGCGGCGGCCCGTGCCCGGCGCGTTCGCCCGGCTCCGCCTGACCCCGACCGAGACGCGGGAGCGCCTGCTCGAGCTCGGCGCCCGCCGCGTGATCGCGTTCCAGACGCGCAACCCCATGCACGGCGCGCACGAGTGGATCACGAAGACGGCGCAGGCCGAGGTCGGCGGCGTGCTCCTGCTCCACCCCACCGTCGGGCCGACGATGCCGGACGACGTGGACCCCATCACCCGGGTGCGCGCGATCCACGACCTCTTCCACGCGGGCTTCGACCCGCGCCGCACGCTCCTCGCCACGGTGGCCCTGCCCATGTGGATGGCCGGCCCACGCGAGGCGCTCCACCACGCGATCGTCCGACGCAACCACGGTGCCGACCACCTGATCGTGGGCCGCGACCACGCGGGTCCCGGCCGCACGCCCGGCGGCCGGCCGTTCTTCCCGCCCGACGCCGCGCAGCGCCTGGTGGCGGCCCACGCGGCCGAGACGGGCGTGGCCGCGGTGCCATTCGGCGAGGTCGTGTACCTGGCCGAGGAGGGTCGCTACGAGCGCGCCGAACGGGTCCCCCCGAGCGCGCCGACGCGCTCCCTTTCCGGCACCGAGGTGCGCGCGCACCTGTCCAGCGGCCGGGCGCTGCCCGCGTGGTTCACGCGCCCCGAGACGGCAGTGGTCCTCGCGGCGTCCCGTCCGCCCTCGACCGACGACGGGCTCTGCGTCTGGTTCACCGGCCTGCCCGCGTCGGGCAAGTCCACGCTGGCGCGCGCGCTCGCGGCCGCGTTCGAGGAGGCCGGCCGTCGGGTCACGCTCCTCGACGGCGACGTCGTCCGCACCCTGCTCTCGAAGGGCCTGGGCTTCTCGCGGGAGGACCGCGACACGAACGTCGCCCGGATCGCGTACGTGGCGGGCGAGGTCGTACGACACGGAGGGATCGCGCTCGTGGCCGCCGTGAGCCCGTACGAGGCGGCGCGCGAGGCCGCGCGCGCGACCGTGGGCGCCGCGCGGTTCGTCCTCGTGCACGTCGCGACGCCGCTCGCGGTCTGCGAAGGCCGCGACGGGAAGGGCATCTACGCCGCGGGTCGTGCGGGCCGCGCGCGCGGCGTCACCGGCCTCGACGATCCGTACGAGGCCCCCGCCGCCCCCGACCTCCTCCTCGACGCCTCTTCCGTCTCCCCCGACGCCCGCCTCGAGCGCCTGACCTCCTGCCTGGCCGCGCGCGGCCTGCCGACGCCTGCGACGCAGCCCACGGGCTCCGCCGGTGCC
>CAZJJQ010000153.1:0-8336 GCA_964546345.1 uncultured Planctomycetales bacterium | reverse complement strand
CCGGTGCGACGGCGCGCCGCCCCCCGCCGTCGTCCGCGCTCGCCCCCGAGGGCCCCTCGGCCCGCGCTCAGAGGACTCCCGATCATGGCGCTCCGCCCGCTCGCCGCCCTCGCATGCCTTCCCGTGCTCTGCGTCACGTCGGCGCTCGCCGGGCCCACCATCGACGGCGCCCGACGCGACGCATGGAAGCCCGGCGACGCGATCACGTGCGTGGTGATCGAGGAGGACGTCCAGGGGCTCGCGATCCCCGGCCACGCCGCGCCCCCGAAGACCGTGACGACCAAGGCGACGCTCGTCGAGCGGTGCCTCGAGGCCGACGCGTCGAGCCTGCGCACGCGCTTCGCGGTCTGGGTGGAGGCGTTCCGCGCGAGCGACGGCGAGACGAACGACACGACGCTCTCGGGCGCGTGGGTCGAGGTGGTCGGGCTCGGGGCGAAGCGGTCGTGGAAGGTCGTCAAGAGCGCGGAGACCCCGGGCAAGGCGGCGACGGCGTGGCTCGAACGCCGCTACGGGGGCGGTCGTGCCGATGCCGACGTCGCGCGCCGGGTCTGGATGCCGAAGGTGCCCGTGGCCGTGGGCGACGCCTGGAGCGCCGACCTCGCCGCCTTCCTCGAGGGCAACCCGGTGGGCCCCCGCATCGACCGGGCGAAGATGACGTCGCGGTGCACGCTCGAGAGCGTGGAGAAGGGCTTCGCCCGCATCCCGTGCGAGGCGAGCCTGCCGATGCCCTACTTCCCCGCCGCGGTCCAGAAGGGCAAGCCCGTGCCGTGGGCGCGGGGCGGGGTCATGTCGGTGAAGGGCGCGCTGTCGGTGGCGGTCGAGGGGCGGCTCGTCGCGAGCACCGTGTCGTGGGTGGCGACCCTCGAGGGCGAGGCGCTCGTGGGCGACGCGACGGTCGGCGTAACCTGGCGCAGCGAGCGCAGGGAGACGACGACGGTGGGCGGGGAGACGCCCGACCCGGGCGTCGCGACCCTGCGGCCGACGGGGGCGCCTCCGACGAAGTGAGGGAACGGAGGGGGGGCTGCCGGGCCCGGAGGGATCCGATGATCGAGGTCGCGGGCTTCTCGAAGACGTACGGCGACACCGCGGCCGTGACCGACCTCACCTTCGAGGTGCGGGCGGGCGAGATCGTGGGGCTGGTCGGGCCCAACGGCGCCGGGAAGACCACGACCCTGCGCTCGATCGCCGGGATCCTGCGGCCCGGGTCCGGGACCCTCCGGGTGGCCGGCCACGACGTCGTGAAGGCGTCCGTCGAGGCGAAGCGGGCGCTCGCCTACGTCCCGGACACGCCCCATCCCTTCGACCTCCTGACCGTCACCGAGCACCTGCGGTTCACGGCGCTCGCCTACCGGGTACCCGTGGACGAAGGCCGGTTCGACGCCCTCCTGCGCGAGATGGAGCTCTTCGAGAAGCGCGACGACCTCGCGTCCACGCTCTCGCGGGGCATGCAGCAGAAGCTGGCGATCGCCTGCGCGTTCCTCCACGAGCCGAAGGCCATCCTCCTCGACGAGCCGCTGACGGGCCTCGACCCTCGCGCGATCCGCGACATGCGGGAGTCGATCGTGGTCCGGGCCCGCGCCGGGGCGGCGGTCCTGCTCTCGTCGCACCTGATGGAGCTCGTCGAGCGGCTCTGTGACCGCGTCCTCATCCTCCACCGCGGGCGGCTGCTCGCGTTCGGCACCCTCGACGAGATCCGCGCCACCGTGGCCGCCCGCGGCGCGACGACGCTCGAGGAGGTCTTCCTCGCCGTCACCGAGCCGGGCAAGACGGCGGCGCCGGGCACGCCTCCGCCGGACGCGTCCCCGCCGTGAGCTCGCCGCTCGCCTATCTCTTCCTCACGACGAAGCAGAATGCCGTCCGGCGGTTCTTCGCGGGGCTGCGCAAGCCGCGGAAGCTCTTCGGACTCGTCGTGACCCTCGGCCTCTTCGCGATGGTCGCGTGGAGCATCACCCGCGCCGCGGGATCGGAGGAGAACGCGGCCGCGGCGTCGGTGCCGATGCTGCGGGCGTACCTGGCGCTGGTGCTGGTGATGTCGCTGCTCGGGGGGCTCTCGGAGAGGGGCATCCCCTTCTCGCCCGCCGAGGTGGACTTCCTGTTCCCGGGCCCGTTCCGGCGCCGCGCCCTCGTGCTCTACCACCTCGCGGGCCTCCTGCCCGTGTCGCTCGTCGGGGCGGTGCTGCCGTTCGCCTTCTTCGGGCTCCGGGCGCCCCACCCGGGGCTGGCGTTCGTGGGGTGCGCCTTCGCCTCGCTCGTCGGGCAGCACGTGCGGCTCTTCGCCTCGCTCGCCGTCATCCACCTGGGCGAACGGGCGTTCCGGCGGCTCAAGGCGCCGGTGCGCTTCGCCATGGTCGCCCTGACGCTCGGCGTGATCGGGCTCCTGATGGCGTCGGGGACCGGCGGCGGGGGGATGCGCGAGGCGATCGCGAAGTTCGCCGGCTCCGAGGCTGCGCGGTGGCTGCTGTATCCCGCCGTCGTGGCCGGCGACCTGGCCGAGGCGGACGGGATCGGCTCCGCCGTCGTGCCGCTGCTCGGGGCCGCCGCCGCCGCCGTCCTCACGCTGATCCCGGTGCTCCTCCTCCAGGTGAACTTCCTCGAGGAGTCCATCGGGGCGAGCGAGCGCAACGCGGCCCGGCGCGCCCGCATGCGACGCAGCCGCAACCTGGCCGCCGTGACCGCGGGGGAGAGGCCCGTCCGCGCCGTCCGGCTCCCGACGCTCCCGATGTTCCGGGGCGCCGGGGCGATCGCGTGGAAGAACCTCGTGGTCGCGCGACGCTCCCTCCGCTCCCTGTTCTTCTCGACGATCTTCCTCCTCGTCATCTTCGTCCCCGCCATCGCCGGCCCCGATCGCGGGGGGATCTTCCCCCTCGCCATGGCGGGCCTCTTCCCCATGCTGCTGTCCGGGTCGATCGCCTTCGACTTCCGCGGCGAAGGCTCCCAGATGGCGACCCTGAAGGCGCTGCCCCTCTCGCGGACCGCGATCGCGACCGCCGAGATCGCGGTGCCCACCGCGATCATCCTGCTCTTCCAGGCCGTCTACCTGCTCGCGCTTGCGGCGGTCGGGCGCGTGGGGGCCGGGTGGGCGGCGCTCGCGTGGCTGGGGTGCTTCCCGGTCTCCGCCACGATGGTCGCCGCGACGAACCTCGCCTGGCTCTTCGGGCCGAAAGGCGCCGGGGCCTCCCTCCTCCAGGTCCTCTTCCTGGCGGCCGACCTCGCGATCCTGGCCGCGGTGGCGTGGGCGCTCGGCTCGGCCGGGGCCGACCTGTGGGTGGTGGTGCCGGTGCTGGCGGCGACACAGGTCGCGCTCCTCTCGGGGGTGCTCGCGCTCCTCGGCGTCGCCTTCACCTCCCACGACGTGGCCGACGAGGTCACGTGACCCGCGACCCCGGGTGCTCGGTCGGTGCCTTCGGCGCGAACGGGGTGCGGACGGCCTCCCGCTCCGCCGGGGGCTCCGGCGGAGGCCCAGCTCCGGCCCCCGGCGCCCCCAGGAGTCCTCGGACGGGGTTGACCCCCAGGGCCGCAGGGAGTTGACGAACGGTGTCGGACACCTTTCGTCAGCTCGCGGCGGGCCCTACCGGTCGATCTGCGCGCGCTGGAGGGCGCCCGAGTAGTCCACGTAGACGGTCTTCCACTCGGAGAAGAAGTCGATCCCCGCGATGCCGGCCTCGCGGTGCCCGTTGCCGGTGGCCTTCACGCCGCCGAAGGGCAGGTGGACCTCGGCGCCGATGGTCCCGTTGTGGACGTAGACGATGCCGGTCTTGCTCGCGCGCGCGAAGCGCATGCACGAGGCGAGGTCGCGGCTGATGATCGCGCCCGACAGGCCGTAGGGCGTCCCGTTGTGGACCTCGATGGCCTCGTCGAGGTCCTTCACGCGGAGCACCGCGGTGACGGGGCCGAAGATCTCCTCCTGGGCGATGCGCATCTTCGGGGTCACTCCCGCGAAGACCGTCGGCTCGAAGTAGAAGCCCTTCTGGAGCGCCGGGTCGCTCGGCCGGCTGCCGCCGCAGAGCACGCGGGCGCCCTCGTCGCGGCCGATCTTCACGTACCGCTCGACCTTCTCCACGCCGGACGGACGGACCAGGGGGCCCACCTGCACGCCCGCGTCCCAGCCGTTGCCCACGCGCAGGCGCTTCGCCCCCTCGACCAGCCTCTCGACGAGCGCGTCGTGGATGCCCTTCGTCGCGATGATCCGGCTCGCGGCCGTGCACCGCTGGCCCGAAGTGCCGTACGCCGACCACAGGATCGCGCGCACCGCGAAGTCGAGGTCCGCGTCGTCGAGGACCACCACCCCGTTCTTCCCGCCCAGCTCGACGTGGACGTGCTTGAGCATCGGCCCCGCGACGCCCGTGATCTTGCGCCCCGTCTCGACGCTGCCCGTGAACGAGATCACGGGCACGTCCGGGTGGGCCGCGAGCGCCGCCCCCGCCTCCTCGCCCGTCCCGTGGACGAGGTTCACCACGCCCCTCGGGACTCCCGCCTCGACGAGGCACTCGACGAACGCGGTGGCGCACCCCGGCGTCTCCTCGGACGGCTTGATCACCACCGTGTTGCCGCACACGAGCGCCGGCAGCGACTTCCACGAGGGAATCGCGACGGGGAAGTTCCAGGGCGTGATCAGCCCGCACACGCCGATCGCCTCGCGCATCGTCATGGCGAGCTTGTTCGGCAGCTCGGACGGCGTCGTGTTCCCGTAGAGGCGGCGGCCCTCGCCGCCCATGAGGTAGGCCATGTCGATGGCCTCCTGCACGTCGCCGAGCGCCTCCTCGCGCACCTTGCCCATCTCGCGGCACACCAGCCGCCCGAGCGACTCCTTGCGCGCCTCCAGGATGGCGGCGGCGCGGAAGAGGAACTCGCCGCGGCGCGGGGCCGGCGTGGCCGACCACGCGGGGAACGCCGCCGTCGCCGAGCGCACGGCGCGGTCCACGTCGGCCGCCGTGCTGCGGGGGGCGCGGCCGATCCGCTCGCCGGTGGCGGGGTCCACCGTCTCGATCGACCTGGCCCCCGCCTCCTCCCACGTGCCGTCCACGAGGTTGCGCGCGTACGCCATGGTCGCCTCCGTCCCGGCCGACCCGCGGGCGCGGGTCCGCCGTGGAAGGCAGAGCCTACCGCGGCGGGGCCGCCTCCGGCCCTTCCACGGTCACCGCCCGGAAGAAGGCCTCCGCCGCCGGCTTCGCCGCGTCGAGCGCCGCCAGCGCGTCGTCCCTCGAGCGGGTCGAGGCCGCCGAGGCCACGAGGAACACGACGCCCTCCCCCCGGGGCACGACGATCCTCCGCGTCGCCCGGTGGAGGCCGGCAGGCGCGCTGACGAACGTGAGGTCCTCCACCTTGCGCTTGCCAAGGAGGAACGTCCCCTCCGCGACCACCGTGTAGCCGAAGCGCGCCAGGTCGGCCTTCGTCTTCGGCGGGATCCCCGACGACGGATCGAGGCGGAGGTAGCCGAACACCTCCCCCGTCACCCCGCGCTCGGACAGCGTCAGCCCGAGCTGGAGGTCGGCCACCCCGCGCAGGGACGAGGTCAGGCGGGCCCCGTAGGGCGCCGCCACGGTCAGCCCGAACGCCGGGTTCACCCAGGTCCCGTCGGGGCGCAGGGTCCCCGACAGATCGACCATGGGCAGCAGGGTCTCCTTCACCACGACGTAGCGCTCGCCCTCCCTGCGGCACCACGACACCAGCATCCGCGGGAACGCGATCGGCAGCGAGGTCACCTTCCCCGACGCAGCCTCGAGGTTCCACCGCTCGAGCCGGCGCCGCACGACCAGCCGCTCGCCCTCCCAGTCCACGCCGAACAGGGTGGCGCCCACGTCCACCTTCGCGTACGCCTCCTGCCACTGCAGGACGCGGGCCCGCACCCCCTCCTTGCTCGGGAGCACGTCCGAGTGGAACTCGGGCGCCAGCCCGTCGAGGGTCCGCGTCCAGGTCGAGCGGTCCGGCGACCGCAGCACGGCGAGGTCCGCCTCGAGCGTCGTCGGGGCGAGGACCGCGTCGCCCTCCGCGCGCCGTGCGGCGGGGACGTCCGCCTCGAGATGGAGGCGTCCCGTCGTCGGCGGCACGCGCACCGCCGGCATCCCGTCCACGGTCCCCACCAGCGCCCGGGCGAGCCCGGTCCGGTGGATCGTCGAGCCGGCCGGCAGCGCCACCTCGACCCCCTCGGCCGCATCCACGTCGAGGAGGAACCGCGAGCCCAGCCGTACGAGCAGGTCGTCGCTTTGGAGCGGCGTCCGCGCCTCCTCGAGGCTCACCTTCACCTTCTCGCGCGGCGCGAGCGGCGGCGCGAAGCGGAGGGTCACCCGCCGCAGGCAGCGCCCCCGCGGGCCCTCCGACTCGACCGACACGACCTCCACCGAGCGGCCCACCGCCGTCGCCTTCAGCGCGCGGTACGACAACGCCTCGGGCCCCTCGCAGCCCGTCAGCGTGGCGGTCACCGCCTCCGCGTCCGTCGCGTTCTCGACGACGAGCTCCCGCGTCTCGGCCACGGCGCCGTCCGTCGCGATCCGCAGGCGCCGGGCGATCCCGGTGGGGGAAGGGAGGGGGCGCGGGGGGCGGGAGGGGGCCAGGCTGCGCGCGCACCGGAAGCCCACCGAGGGCGAGGCGTCGCCGGCGAACCGGGCCGCCACGCTCGGCCCCAGGGGCTGCTCGAACGAGCCCCCGACGACGAGGGCCGACCACGGGTCGCTCGCGGGCGAGGTCGCGCTCCATTCGGCGACGTTGCCGAGCGCATCCGACACCCCGGTCGGGCTCACATAGGCGTTCGCGCGGTCCACCCGCTCCGGCGCCTTGCGCGACGCGCCCAGGTCGTTGGGCGTCCCGCGCGCGCCCCCGCGCGCGAGGGCCGCGACCGCGCCCGCGGAGCGCGTGGCCATCCCGAAGGCCGCGAGCGACAGCTCGGGCTGCGTCGGGAGGCGGCGTCCGGCCCAAGCGGCGTAGGCGTCGGCCATCGCGTAGGTGACCCCGGTCACGGGGATCTGCTCGGCGCCGGGGGGAGGGCGACCGTCGCTCCACGTCTTCGGGACGTAGGCCAGCCGCTCGGCCTCCGAGGGGAGCGACGCGAGGAACCGCGCGTAGGCTCCGACCGTCACCTCGGTCCGGTCCACGAGGAGGGGCGGGATGTCGGCGCTCGTGCCGTCGGGCAGGCGGACCACCTGCCCTCCGAGCGCCACCATGTCGGCGGGCACCTCCGTCTCGGGGGGCAGGCGCAGGTCCACCTCGACCCGACCGTTCTTCTGGAAGAGTGCGAAGCTCGTCGTGGTCGGGACCCGTCCCGGCGCCGTCGCACGCACCCGCCACACCCCGCAGGGCACCGCACGGTCCACGACGGGTCCGGCGATCGTCTCCGTCCTCCCTCGGCGCGCGACCCGGGTCACCTCGAGGCGTGCGTCCGCGGGGTCGGTGCGGATCGTGACGCGCGCGACGCCCAGCGCGCGGTCGCGCAGGCGGTCGGGGACCTGGTCGAGCACCTCGTCGATGGCCAGGGGGTCGTCCCTCTCCTCGGAGCGCTTCAGGGTGTCGCCCACCGACGCCTGGAGCACGTCGGCCACCTGGTCGGCCGTGTCCGACCCCAGGTGGTCCTCGGCCGCGAGCTCCGACAGGAGGGAGCGCGCGCGGTCGGCGTCCCCCGACGCCAACGCGAGGCGGGCCTCGGTCAGGGTGCCCTCGAGGCGCTTGCGCAGCTCGTCCTCGCGGTCGTCGGCGCGGGCGCGCATGTACCACCAGCCCCCGCCGAGGAGCAGGAGCGCGGTCCCGACGACCGACGTGGCCACGCGGTGCTTGAGCGCCGCCCGCACCCCGCGCTCCAGCAGCCCGGGACGACGGCGCGAGATGTCCTCGCCCCGGAGGAAGTGCTCGAGGTCGTCGGCGAGCGCGCGGCAGGAGGGGTAGCGCCGCTCGGGGTCCTTCTCCATGGCCGACAGCACGATGGTCTCGAGGTCCCGGGGGATCCCGGGGCGCGCCTTGCTCGGCGGGGCCGGCTCCTTCTCCGTGATGGCCCGCAGGAGGACGATCGCGTTGTCCCCCGTGAACGGCGGCGCGCCCGTCAGCATCTCGTACAGGGCCACGCCCAAGCCGTAGACGTCCGTCTTCGGGCCGACCGTTCCCCGATCGCCGACCGCCTGCTCGGGGCTCATGTAGTAGGGGGTGCCGACGAGCGAACCCGTGGCCGTGAGCGACCCGCTCCCCATGTGCTTGGCGAGGCCGAAGTCGGTGACGGCCACCCGCCCGTCGGACCGCAGCATGAGGTTGCCGGGCTTCACGTCGCGGTGCACCACGCCCTGCTCGTGCGCGTGCGACAGCGCGAGGGCCGCGTCCCGGACGATGCGCGCCGCCTCCCGGGGGTCCATGGGCCC
>CAZJJQ010000152.1:0-8355 GCA_964546345.1 uncultured Planctomycetales bacterium | reverse complement strand
GCTGCTCTCCATCACGCTCAACCCCCTGCTGTTCCGCGGCCTCGACCCGCTCGACCGCTGGCTGCGCCGCCATACGAAGGCCTGGCGCCTCCTCAACCGGCGCGCCGAGCGCCGAGGGGAGGCGGCGAACGCGGCCGCCGCTGGCCGCCCCGAGCCCGAGGGCGCCCGCGCCGTGGTCGCGGGCTACGGGCCCGTCGGACAGACCGTCGTGCGCATCCTGCGCGACTTCGGCCTCCATCCCGTCGTGGTGGACCTCAACGTGGACACCGTGACCGCGCTCACGGCGAAGGGCCAACGCGCGATCTACGGCGACGCCTCGCGCGCGGACGTGCTCGTCGCCGCCGGCGTCGAGCGCGCCCGGTACCTCTTCGTCACCCTGCCCGACGCGGGCCGCCGCATCCCCGTGGTGACGACCGCGAAGGAGCTCAACGCCGGGCTGCGCATCTTCGTCCGCGCCCGCTACGTGGCCGAGCGCGCGCTCCTCGAGGACGTCGGGGCCACGGCCGTCGCGTTCGAGGAGGCCGAAGCCGCGGTGGCGCTCGCCCGTTTCCTCCTCGACGACGTCGGCGTCGGCGGCGAGCGCATCGAGGCCGAGGCCGCCCGCATCCGGGACGAGCTCGCCCTCACCCCGGCGGCAGCGCCGCTCGCGCCCCTGCCGATCGAGCCGCCCCTCGGGGAGCCGGGCGAGCCGCGGTAAGGCGCCGTCACGAGACAAGGTGGTCAGATCCGAGGCCGAGCGTCGAGGCACACCGCGCAAGGAACGAGGAGGAGGGCGTGTTCCGCACACGCCGACGACGAGAGACGCGGCCCGGCGTGCCCCGCCGCCGGCCGACATCGACCAAGTTGTCTCGTGACAAGCCCCAAGAGGCCAGGGGACGGAGGGCTTTCGGGCCGATGAGCCCGACGGGGGGGAGGGCTCGCATCCCCCGGGGTCACCGCTCCGGCCTCTCCTTCGTCTTGACCATCTCGATGGCGACGTCGAGGGGCTTGCCCTCCTCGACCACGATGGTCGTCCGGCCGGCGCGGTAGGACTGCGAGGCCTCCAACACGTACCGGCCGGGAGGCAACGTCATGCGAAAGCGCCCCGTCTGATAGCTGGCCTCCCACCCGTCCCACTGCGCAGGGGCCTCCGTGCCCTCCTCGATCGCCTTCAAGCTGGCGCACTCGCAGAGTGCGGGATCCCACCCCGTCACGAGCCCCTGCACGACGACGCCCTTCCGCAGGCGGATCTGCACGGGCACGTCCCCGCGGCTCCCCCGGGCCTCGACCTGGGCGGGCAGGAATCCGTCCGCGATGCTCCACAGGGTCACGTTGCCGAGGGGCAGGTGCTCGAGGGCGAAGCTGCCGTCGGCGGCCGTATTCACACCCTGGGCGCCGGGGACGCCGGGAAGCCCGACGACCACGCCGCCCGGGATCGGCCTCCCCTCCTCGTCGAGCAGCGTCCCTCGGACGGTGCGACCCGGCGAGAGCGTCGCGGCGGCGCTGGTCGCCGTGCCCGCGGGGACGAGCACGTCCGCCGGCGCATACCCCTCGGCGATGACCACGAGCTCGGTGGCGTCCGGCTCGAGGAGGACCGGGTAGGGCTCCCCTCCCCAGGGGAAGGTCTGCTCCATCCCGAGTGGCATCCGCCAGCCTCCCCCCTCGTGCAGCATCGACCGCACGCGCGCGTCGTCGGGGGGTGGCCGCGCGTGGACGTGCACCACGATCTTGTCGGGCGGGCGGGCTCCCGCGGGTACCGCCACGCGCAGCGCGAGCCGACGCGCGTCGCGGGGCTCGAGCACGAGGCGCACGGGCTCTCCTGGCAGCTCGGTCGTGACGCCCCAACGGCTCCGGTACCCCTTCCCATGGGCGTACAGGCTGTAGCGTCCTGCAGGCGCGCCTTCGAACGAGAAGGCTCCGTTCGCGTCGGCCTGGGTCCAGGAGTCGCCCATGCCGTACTCCCACTCCACGAAGCCCTCGTTCCCGTGGTCGAGGCCGACGCTCGCGTGGGCGACGGGAGTGCCGTCGGATCCCACGACCACACCGCGCAGGACGAGCGCGGGGCGGAGCCTCACGGTCGCGGAGGCCACCCGTCCCGGCTCGACTTCGAACCGCACCTGCCCCGGAACGTGCCCCGGTGCGGTGATCCAGGCGTGCTGCCATCCGGGCACCAGCCGCGTCGCCGTGAGCTTCCCCTCCACGAGCCGCCACTCCCCGGCCGAACGCGTGGCTCGAGGGGCCGTCAGGGGCACCCCGTCGAGATCCGTCACGGCGAGCACGGCCGAGCCGAACTCCACGAAGGCGAGCGTCAGCGGCCCCCCGCCGTCGGCGAGGGCGGGGTCGAGGATGGCCGTCGCGCGCGGGCGCCCAGGATGGAACCCCACGATCTCGTAGCGCAGACCGGGTCGCAGGCCCTCCAGATCGAACGCACCGCCGGGCCCGGTACGTACCGCGATGGCGTCGGGACGATCGTCGAGCAGGGGTTCGTTCGAGTGGACGACGCCCACCGCGACCTGCGAGGGCCCGGCGGAGATGCGCGCGAGGAGGGCGTCATCGTAGTCGAGGGAGGGCTCCGCATCGGGGCCCCCGATGCCCCTGTTCTGGGGCTTCGGGGCCGCGAGGACGACCGCGTCGCCCACGCCCACGCCGGCCCCATCGACGGCGCGCCCCCGCAGCGCCGCGCCCGCCGACAGCGCGACGGTCACCTCCGGAAGGGCGCTCGTGGCCTTCGGGGGCAGCACGACCTGCGCCTGCCCCGCCTGGTGCCCGGGGCCGGTGGCGCAGACCCGCAGGCTCCCGAGACCGTCGAGGGCCATGCCGGGGACGGAGGGGATGCGCACCCTGCCGTCCGCGCCCGTGAGGCCGGTCCACCCCGGCGCCCCCGTGCTCTGTCCGCCCTCGTGCACCGCGACCGTCGCGCCCGCGATCGGCTCCTTCGCGGTCGCGTCCACGACCCTCACCTCGAGGGACGCCGCGGGCAGAGCCACGATCGACGGCAGGCGATCCCACCTGTACGGGATCGGGATCACGGCGTCCGAGGACGTGAGCGTCGAGGGGCTCTCGATCCACGCGACGTACATCCCGTCGGGGAGGTCGCGGAGGTGGAGCAGGCCGTCCTCCCCGACCGGGAACCGCCGCACCGCGAGATCCTGTCCGCGCACCACCACCGTCGCGGGCACGCGCCCCCCCCCCACGCCGATGTTCACCGGGATGACCCGCTCCCGCTTGTCCTCTGGGGGAGCCTTCGGGTGGGCGGCGGCCAGGCCGCCGCCGGCCCCCGCCGCCCCCCCCACTCCTCCCCCGGCTCGCAGCCGCTGGGCAGGGCTCGAGGCGTCCCCGTCGGCCCCGGGCAGCTGCCCGCCGTCGGCCACGAGGGCATCCGGCGCGTCCGCCCGGGACGAGCGGTCGTCGCGCAGGAGCGCCTGGACGGCGAGGGTCCCGACCGCCACGGCCACCACCACCGCCGCGGCGACGCCCCAAGGCGACCACGCGGTTCCGGATCGCGGCCGGGCGCCCGCGAACGCGAGGGGCCCGAGGGCATGCTGCCAGCGGGCGCGATCACCCCCGTGCTCGGCGTCGAGCTGGCTGCGCAGGCGTTCCAGGCCGCGCCGCAGGTGCGTCTTGACCGTGGCGACGGGCCGACCGAGGCGCGTGGCGATCTCGGTCGGCGTCAGGTCGTCGAAGTACCGGAGCACGAGGGTGGTCCGGTACGGCTCCTCCAGCTCCCGCGCGAGCGCGAGGACGCGTCGGTGCTCCTCGATGCGCTCGACCACCTCCCCCGAGGAGGGCACGGCCTCCGGTCGGGCCCCCTCCGCCTCGTGGGCCAGGCGTCGGCGCTGCCCCCGCCGGAGGTTCCTCGCGACGTTGCGGGCGATCCCCGCGAGCCATCCTCCCAGGTGCTCGCGCTCGGCGGGTGGCCGGCGCAACGCGACGATCCAGGTCTCCTGGACGACGTCGTCGGCGAGGTCGTCCCCGGCGACGAGGCCCCGGGCCAGACGCCGGATCGACTCGAGGTGGGGCGCCAGCAGCGCCGGGTCGAGCGGGGCGGAGGCGTCGCGCGGGAGCATCACCCCACTCTGTCCTCCGGAGGCGGTGGGGAGTCAGCCTACCGGGTCGGCGGTCCCCGGTGAATCCCCGACGACGCGGGCGGACAGAGAGGGGCGGGGGGCATGTGCGGACGACCGCGCGGCCCCCCGCGCGGTCGCGATGGGGCGGGAGGCGCGGTCACGGGCGGGGGGCGGCCTCGGAGCCGAACAGCCGGAGCCCGAGCCCGACGACCGCGACCGCTCTCGCGACGACGACCAGGCGCAGCGCCGACCCCAGGCGACGCAAGTCGGCGCCGTCCGGCGTGACCGCGACACCCCTGACCGCCTAGTCTCGGACCGTCGATCGCGGGTCTCCCAGCGACCTTGCGCGTCCGACGTCAGGGCCCGCCTGCCCCCATCGTCCCCCTACAGCCCGCGAACAAACGCCTCCCAGGCACGGGCACGGACGCCCGGTGCGACCGCCTCGGTCGGCGGGGATGCGGGGGAGCGCCGGTGGACGAGGGTCATCTCGACCCGGACCCCCTCCGGGCGGCGCGACCGAAAGCTCTCCCTCAACCGCAACATCGGCGAGGCCATCGCCGGCGTGACCGTGTGCGAGGCCTTGCACTCCACGAGCGAGATCGAGCCGCTCCTCCCGGGCACGAGGAAGTCCACCTCGAGCCCCTGCTCGTCCCGGAAGAAGTAGAGCTCGGGGCGCCGTCCCCGGTGCACCTGGGACTTCACGATCTCCGACGCCACGAAGCCCTCGAAGATCGCTCCGAGGAACGGGGATCGTTCGAGCTCCTGCGCCGACTCGATGCCCAGGAGGTGGCAGGCGAGGCCGGAGTCGGCGACGTAGACCTTGGGCGACTTCGTCAGCCGCTTGCCCAGGTTCTCATAGAAGGGGGGAACGATCAGGATCTGGGCGGTGACCTCCAGCACGCCGAGCCATTGCCCGATCGTGGGCACGCTGACCCCGAGCGGCGCGGCCAGGTCGGTCTTGTTCAGCGTCTGACCATGTCGACTCGCCACCAACGCCAGGAAGCGCCGGAAGGTGGCCAGGTCCCTGACCGCCGTCACCTCCCGGACGTCGCGCTCCAGGTAGGTCTGGACATAGGAGCTGAACCAGAGCGCCGCCGAGTCGGGGCGCGACACCACCTCCGGATACCCACCGAGGCGAAGGCTCACCTTCCCGCTCTCGCGGGTCGAGAGCGGTCGGAGCTGAAGCACCGCCGCACGCCCGGCCATCGACTCGGTCACCCCCTGCATGAGCGGGGCTTCCTGCGAGCCGGTGAGGAGCCATCTTCCTCGCTTCTCCGGCTCGCGGTCGATCCGCGCCCGCACCCACGCGAACACCTCCGGGACGTTCTGGACCTCGTCGAGGATGGCCGGCGTCCGCACCGCGTCGAGGAACCCCTGGGGATCGGCGCGCAGCCGCGCCACGATCGACGGATCGTCCATCACGAACGAGGTCGCGCCGGGGAAGAGGTGGGTGAGCAGCGACGTCTTTCCGCTGCGCCGCGGGCCCGTCAGGACGACGGCAGGGAACGCGCGCGCGGCCGCGCGCACCGAGGACTCCAGCTCACGAGCCAGGTATCGCATATGAGTTTTCTAAACTCCTACTTTCACTTTCTCAAGCCTACCCCCCCCCCCCGGAGGGAGGTGGGGCTCCCGGCCCGCCGACGCGGCGTGCCCGGGCCTTCACGCCCCGGCGTACCGAGATGCCGGGGGAAACCGAACGCGCGGCGAGGGACGGCGGTTGCGTCGTCCGGGAAGGGAACCAGCGGGGCGCGCCCCCCCGGCCGCCCGGAACGGTCTCACCGCTGCGCCCCCCGGCGCTGGAGGGGCCCGATCATCGGGGAGCCGCCGATCAGGCAGTCGGACGCCTCGGCGAGGGCGAGCGGGGTGCGGTCCTTCGAATCGCGGGCGTCGATCTCGAGGCCCTTCTCGAGCAGGTAGTCGAGCATCACGCCTCCCGCCCGGCATCCGCCGGCGGCCGCGTGCAGGAGGGTGCCGCCGTCCCCGTCCTTCGCCCGGACGTCGCCGCCCCGGTTCACGAGGAGCGCCAGAGTCGCGACGTGCCCCGACCGGGCCGCGGCGTGGAGGGCGGTCGAGCCGGCGGAGTCCACGACCTCGACGCTCGCCCCCCGCTCGAGGAGGAACCGAACCACGTCCTCGCGGCCCGCCAGGGCACCCATGGAGAGGGCCGTGCGACCCTGCCCGTCCCGCGTCTCGATCGGGGTCCCCTTCTCGAGGAAGGCGCGCAGCAGATCGACCTGGCCTTCGTAGGCGGCCCCATGCAGCGCCGGCCCCAGGAAGGCCCCGGAGGCCCGTACGGAAGGGCTGGCATCCGCCGCGAGGAGGAGCTTGGCGAGCTCGGTCGCCCCGCTCCGCGTCGCCTCCACGAGCGGCGTCCCCATCATGGACGTCGCATTCGGGTCGGCCCCCGCGGCGAGCAGCAGGCTCGCAACCCCGGCGTGGTCGCCCGGGACCGTGAACTGCGGCATCCCCGGCTCGTGGCACCCGCCCGAAGCCGCCTCGTGCAGGGGGGTGGTGCCGTCCTCGTCGGCGGCGCGGACGTCGGCGCCCTTCTCGAGGAGAAGTCGCGCGACTTCCAGGTTCCCGCCCTTCGCCGCTAGGTGGAGGGGCGTGGAGCGCCGGTCGTCCCTCGCCCGGAGGTCCGCGCCGCGCTCGAGGAGCAGGCGTGCGACTGCCGCCTGTTCGCTCCCACAGCCCCGGTAGAGCCGCATGCCGTGGCGTTCGGGGGGAATCCAGTGGATGCCGTACGCCGCCGCGTGGAGCGGCGTCTGACCGTGGGCATCGCGCCCGTCCACGGGCAGGCCCCGTTCGAGCAACAGCCGGGCGATCTCGAGCCGGCCGTGGATGGCTGCGACGTGGAGCAGCGTCCGCCCCTGACCGTCCACGGGAAGGGGCGGCTTCTGAAGGAGCGCCTGGACCCCGGCGAGGTCGCCTCCGGCCACCACCCCCTGCGGCGTGCCGAGCAGGTCGTCGGGGACGGGGCGATCGGGAGCATGCGACGCGCCGGGTACCGGCGGAACGACCGGCGGGCGGACAGGGGTGTCTTCGCCGCACGCGGCGAGAGTCGAGACGGCCAGCAGACCCAGCAGCGGCCACGCGGCCCGGCGGGCGGCGCGGCCTCCCCGTGGGTCGCGTCGAAGGGAGTCCCCGGCGTCGTACACCTCCGCACTGTACCGCGCCCGCATCGCGCGCGGCGCCCCACCGGATCGGCAGCCGGACGTCCATCTCCCCCGAGCCGCCCCAGAGGTCCGCCCCCTCGCCCGGGACACGGGCTCGGAATCCCCCGAGCGGAACGGGATCCGCTCGCGCCCCCTCCCCCGCCGCCCCCACCCTCCTCGGGGCGCTCTGCCCCCTACCGACGAAGCGGCCCGGGCGGCGACGGGCGCCGACCGGGCCGGGTGCGTGCGAGCCGGGGAGACGCGCCTTCGCGGCGCGCCTCGGCGGCGGCAGAGCTCCTAGGCGAACATCTCGCGCACGGGCTGGCTGCCCTTCTCGACCACCCAGACGGGGCGGCGGCCGGCGAAGTACTGCTTGCCCGTGTCGATGCCCATCGCGTGGCAGACCGTCGCGTGCAGGTCGGTCACCTGCACCGGACGCTCGACGCACATGATGCCGTCGGGGTCGGTGGCGCCGATCACGCGGCCGCCCTTGACGCCGCCGCCGGCCATCGCCACGGAGAAGGCCTGCGGGTAGTGGCCGCGCCCGCCCTCGCCGTTCCCGCCGCCGCCCACCATGGGGGTGCGGCCGAACTCGGAGAACCAGTAGACCAGCGTCGTGTCGAGCATGCCGCGGTCGCGCAGGTCGCGGAGGAGGCCCGAGTACGCCGGGTCGAGGGCCTCGGCGAGGGCCTTCACCGCCGCGTGCTCGTTGTTGTGCGTGTCCCAGCCGCCGAGGACCACCTCGACGACCTTCACCCCCGCCTCGAGGAGGCGGCGGGCGACGATGCACCCCTTGCCGAAGGTGCTCTCCCCGTACAGCTTGAGGATCGACTCCTTCTCCTCGGTGACGTCGAAGGCGCGGTTCTTCGAGGTGTCCATGAGCCGCTTGGCGCGCTCGAACATGTTGCGGTGCGGGGCGACGGCGTCGTCGCCGCGGTCGCTCTCGAACTCCTGGTTGAGCCGGCCCAGCAGGGACAGGCGCGAGTCGCGGCGGCGCATGTCGATGCCGGGGGGCGCCGTCAGGTTCGCCACGGGGGCCGACGCGTTGTCCACCACGAAGGGGTCCCACTCGACGCCGAGGTAGCCCGCGCCCAGCGCCTCGCCGCCGCCGATGCTGACGTAGTTCGGCAGCACGCTCTCGCGGCTCCCGATCT
>CAZJJQ010000151.1:0-8361 GCA_964546345.1 uncultured Planctomycetales bacterium | reverse complement strand
ATGACCACGGGCGCCGGCTCGGGCGCCGCGGGCGTCATCTCGGCCCGCACCTGACGCTCGGCCTCGAGCCAGTCGTCGAGGGAGCGCCCGGGCTGGCGACCCCGCCGGACGTAGAGCGCGAACGCGCGCGCGGCGACGAGATCCCGATCGAGCTCAGCCATGAGGACCTCCACGATGCGAAGGGGGCGACGCCCCCGCGCCCCCACCCTACGACGCCGACCGCCACGGCGCCCGTTTCCGGCGGCCCCGCCCCTTGCCCCCGGGCCCCCTTCCGGCCACCATCCCCCCGCCCGCGTTCCCCGGAGGTTCCCGTGCCGTCCACCGTCGCCAAGGTGTCCTCGAAGTGGTGGTCCCCCCGTCTCCGGAAGGAGGTGCTCACCTGCCGCTGGGGACACGCGGGCACGCCCGTCCTCCTCTTCCCCACCGCGGGGGGCGACGCCGAGGAGTGCGAGCGCTTCCACATGATGAAGGTCCTCGGCGACCTGCTCTCGGCGGGGCGGATCCGGGTGTACTCGAGCGACTCGGTCGCGGGGCGCGTCTGGACGGACGGCGAGTCGTCGGGCGCCCACCGCGCCCTCACGCAGAGCCGGTACGACGCGTTCATCGCCGAGGAGGTGGTCCCCGCGATCCGGAAGGACTGCGGCGACCCGGGGGTCACCGCCATCACGGCCGGCGCGTCCATCGGGGCCTTCAACGCCGTCGCGGCCGTCTGTCGCCACCCCGACCTCTTCCACGTGGGCCTCGGCATGAGCGGCACCTACGACCTCACGCGCTGGATGGACGGCGAGCACACGCTGGACTTCCACTACTCGAGCCCCCTCCACTTCGTCCCGCAGCTCCCCGAGGGCTCGCCGCAGCTCGAGGCCCTGCGCCGGCGGTTCGTGATCCTCGCCACGGGCGAGGGCGACTACGAGGCTCCCTGGGAGTCCTGGCAGGTCGGGCAGATGCTCGGGGCGCGCGGGATCCCGAACCGCGTGGACTTCTGGGGCGAGTCGTACCGCCACGACTGGAACACGTGGCGCGAGATGCTCCCGAAGTACCTGGACGAGCTGACGAAGGGGTAGCCAGACCCCCTCACGAGCGGGTCGGGCCAGCGGCCTGCGGGTCGGCCCGCCCCCGCCGCCCCCTACTTCCGCGCGGCCTTCTCCGCGAACCGGCGCAGGAGCGCCGTCGCGTCGGGGGAGGGCCGCAGGGTCTTAAGGAACGGGTCCTGCGTGATCGGGGCGTCGTCGGCGAGGCCGACCGGCCGGTACTTGTGCAGGTAGCCGAGGTGGCGGTACGCGACCGTCACCTGATCGAGCTCGGGGTGGAACTGGGTGGCCCAGAACGGCTTCCCCTGCACCCGGAACGCGTTGACGGGGCACCGTTCCGTGGAGGCGAGCAGCTCGGCGCCCGGCGGCAGCGCGACCGCGCGGTCGTTGTGGCCCGCCTGGGCGAGGAAGGGGTCCGGGAGCGCGCCGAAGACGGGGTCGGCCTTCGCGAGCGCGGTCAGCCCCAGCTCGATCGTGCCGAGCTCGCGATGCTCGGGGTCCTTCACCATGGCGCCGCCGAGCGCGAGGGTCGTGATCTGGAGGCCGAAGCAGGACGCGAACGTCGGCACCCCCGACGGCAGCAGGACGTCGCGCACGTACGCGACCATGCGCCCGACCCAGGGATGGGGATCGAGGACGCTGTAGTCGCCCGACCCCCCCATCAGCACGCCCCGCGCGACGGACAGCTCCTTCTTCGTCGGCACCCGGTCCATCATGTCCACCACGTGGACGTCGGAGAGGGGGACGCCGAGGGTCTGGGCGAAGCACTCGACCTCGTGCCCGCGCATCGGGTCGAGCGGGTCGCGGGACTGCATCAACAGGAACGGGCGGGGCACGGGTTCCCTCCTCGGTCACATCTGCGTGTAGCGCGGTCCGCTGCCGCCCTCGCGGGGCGTCCAGCGGGGTCCGAGCACGTCGGTCGCCTTGCAGTCGATGCAGTTCGGCGCGTTCACCACGAGCTTGTCGCCCTGGCGCTCGTAGACCCCCGCGGGGCAGAGGCTCGCGTAGAGGTCGGCCACGTCGCCGTCCACGTCCTTGCCGACGAGGAGGTGGCTCGGGACGTCGTCGCGCGTCTTGTTGCCCGCGCGGAAGACCCCGTCCACCTTGCTGAACGTGAGCTTCCCGTCGGGCGTGAACGGCGCGGGCGGGACCACCTCCCGCGCCTCGTCGGCGTCGCTCTCGCACGCGATGCGCCAGCCGGGGAACCTCCCGCCGGTCAGGCTCATCAGCGAGGCCTTGAACCCGCCGAAGACGAAGCCGCTCTTGAAGGCGAGACGCATGTTGCGCCGCCTGCGCAGGAGGCGCATCGTGTCGCTCGCGGCCATGGCCTCGTCGTAGGAGGCGAGCGCGTCGGGGCCCACGTCCTTCGCCTTGAGCGCGCGGAAGATCGCCTGCGCCGCGGCGATGCCCGAGTGCATGGCGTGGTGGATGCCCTTGAGGCCCGCCACGTCCACGAAGCCCGCGGCGTCGCCGAGCAGCATCACCCCGCGGCCCTGACGGCGCTCGGGCAGGGCGTAGAAGCCGCCCTCGGGGATCGTCTTCGCCCCCCACTCGACGAGGGTGCCGCCGTCAAGGACCGCCTTGAAGAGCGGGTGGAGCTTCATCGACTGCAGCAGGCGGTGGACGTCGAGGTTCGACCGCCGCGCGTCGAGGCCGGCGACGAGCCCGAGGGCGACCATGTTCTTCCCTAGGGGGTAGAGGAAGCTGCCGCCGAACGTGCCCCCCGAGAGCGGCCAGCCCATGGTGTGGATCACCGACTCGAGGGGCTGCTTGACCTCCCAGACCTCCTTGACGCCGAGCGCGTAGATCTGCGGGTTCGTGCTCGACACGCCCGCCCACTGCGCCCAGGCCTGCGCAAACGGGCTGCGGGTGCCGTCGGAGAGCACCACCACCTTGGCGGCGAGGTCGGTGGGCTCGGCGTAGCCGCTGCCCGGCGTCCCGTCGCGCTTGAGGCCCGTGGGCGTCGTGCGCACGCCGACGACCTTCTCGCCCTGCACGAGCAGCGCGTCGGCGGGGGTGCCCGTGAACACGTTCACGCCGAGCGCCTCCGCCTTCTCGCCGAGCCACCGCACCATCTCGGACAGGCTGCCCGTGAAGTTGCCGTGGTTCTTCATGGGGGCCGGCGTCGGGATCCGCCAGGCGCCGCCGCTCGTCAGGAAGTACACCTTCTCGCCGTCCACCGCCTGACGGAACGGGAAGTCGGCGTCCTTGAGCTCGGGGAAGAGCGTCCGGAACCCGCTCGGGTTCACCACGGCGCCCGAGAGGCTGTGCTGGCCGAGGCCGTCGGCCTTCTCGAGCAGGGCGATGTTCACCTCGCCGAGCCCCCCTCCCGCCTCGCCGTCCTTCTTGACGAGCCGCGCCAGCTCGATGGCGCCCGCGAGGCCCGCGGGGCCGGCCCCCACGAACACCACGTCCATCTCGACCGCCTCGGACGACGGCGCCTCGGAGCGGATCCACCGGTCGATCGGCAGGGCCGCCTGGTGCCGTGCGGGAACCAGCGTCTCGGACATGGCAGGACCTCCGCCGCCGTTGTACCGGGGCCGCGTCCGGGGACCCCGACCGGGCCGGACCCCCACCGGGCGGGGACGGGTCGGCCGGACGGGATACGATGGCCCCTTCGGTCGGAGGGACCGCACCGGAATCGTCGGGGAGCCCCCGACGGGCCCGTGCCCGCGGCTCCCGGCCCCCGCCGCCCCCATGACCGCCCCCGCCGCCCTCCCCGTCCCGTCGCCCGCGGTCGCCGCCCCCACGTGGCGGACGTCGGTGGTGCTGCGTCGGCTGATGGGGCGGTTCGCGCCGTACCGGCTGCGGACCGCGGGCGTGCTCGCGCTCTACCTGCTGCGCAGCGCGCTCGAGCTCTCGGTGCCGTGGATGCTCGGCCGCACGCTCGGCTCCCTCGACGGGCTCGTGGGCAGCCGGGCGCCGCTGCCGGCGGAGTTCCGCACGAACGCGATCCTGCTGGCCGCGGCGATGCTGCTGCGCAGCCTCGCGCAGTTCGTCGTCGTGGTGGCCGCCGCGTCGCTCGGGCAGGACGTCGAGAACCGGCTGCGCTCCGACCTCTTCGCGCAGGTGATGCGGCTCCGGTTCCGCTGGCACGACGAGAACCGGAGCGGCAAGACCATCGCCCGCAGTCTGCGCGACATGGAGAAGGCCAAGGGCTTCTTCCGCGAGGTGGCGTTCGGCTGGATCGAGATCGCCCTCGTCGTGATCGGGGTGGTGATCCTCTCGTTCGTCACCCACTGGACGTACGGCGCCACCCTCGGGCTCCTGTTCCTGCTCGCCTTCGCGGCCACGCTCGTGGTGGGCTCCCGGATCGGGAAGATGGACCGGGCGGTGTCGGACGCCTACGACCGCGTGACCACGTCGCTCCAGGAGAACGTCGCGGGCGCGCGCGTGGTGCGCGCGTTCGGGCGCGAGCCGGAGGAGATCGACCGGTTCGAGGGGCGGCTCGGGTCGTTCACCGCGGCGTGGAAGGGCCTCGCGCGCTTCTGGACCACCATCCTCCCCGTCGTGAACCAGGGCACCGTGCTCGCGATCCCGCTGGCCCTCCTCATGGGGGCGCTGCGCTACGCCGATGCGCCGGGCCCGGAGCGCCTCGGCGAGGCCCTCGCGGTGCTCATGTACATGCGCACGGCGCGCGACCGCATGCGCCCCCTCACCCGCCTCGTGATGGCGGGGCAGGAGGCGGTGGCGAGCGCCTCGCGCGTGTTCGAGGTCCTCGACCGGGACGACGTGGTCCGCACGCCCGCGGCGCCGCGGCGGCTCCCCGCGACCGGAGGCGACCTGCGCATCGAGGGGGTCGGATTCGCCTACCCGAACGGCCGCGAGGTCCTCCACGCCATCGACCTCCACGTGCCGGCGGGGGGCTCGCTCGGCCTCCTCGGCCGCACGGGCTCGGGCAAGACGAGCCTCGTCCACCTGATCCCGCGGTTCTACGACCCCACCCGCGGGCGGATCCTCCTCGACGGGATCGACGTGCGCGACCTCGACCCCGCCGACCTCGCGGCGGCCGTGGGGCTCGTCTTCCAGGAGCCCTTCCTGTTCTCCGCGACCGTGGCCGAGAACGTGGCCTACGGCCGCCCCGAGGCGTCCCGCGCGCGGATCGTGGACTGCGTGCGCCTCGCCGCCGCCGACGCCTTCGTCTCGGCCCTGCCCAAGGGCTACGACACGATGGTGGGCGAACGCGGCGTCTCGCTCTCGGGCGGCCAGCGCCAGCGGCTCACCATCGCGCGGGCCCTCGTCCTGGACCCGCGGGTCCTCGTCTTCGACGACGCGACGGCGGCCGTGGACGCGGCCACCGAGCGCGAGCTCTTCCGCGGCATCCGCGCGGCGGCGGCCGGCCGGACCACCCTCGTCATCAGCCAGCGCACCACGTCGCTGCGCTGGTGCGACCGGATCGCGGTCCTCGAGGCGGGGCGCGTCGCGGCGCTCGGGACGCACGACGAGCTCCTCGCCTCGTCGCCCCTCTACCGGGAGGTGCACGAGCACCAGGCGCTCGAGAGGACGCTGCCGTGACCGACGAGATGGCCCTCGAGGAGGAGTTCGCCAAGGCCCCGCTCACCCGGGCGACCTGGGGCCGGCTCCTGCGCTACCTCGCGCCCCACAAGCGGCCGCTGCTCCTCGCCCTCTCCATCGAGGCGCTGTGGGTCTGCTCCATGCTGACCGACCCCTGGCTGCTCAAGCAGGCCGTGGACGGCCCCCTCGCCCGGGCGGACGTGCCCGGCGTGCTGGTCTACGTCTTCTGGCTCGCCTTCAGCGTCGTCGCCCGCGTCGCGGTGACCGTGTTCGAGCTCCGGATCTCGACCCGGGTCGGCATCGAGGTGATCCACCGGATGCGCCGCGACGTGTTCGACCACCTCCAGCGCCTGTCCATGCGGTACTACGACCGTACGAAGCAGGGCCGCATCCTCGCGCGCGCCGACCGCGACGTGGACAGCCTCGAGCACCTGCTCACGTGGGGCCCCGTGATCCTCGTGAGCATGGGCGCCAGCATGGTGCTCGCGTTCGCCCGGCTCTCGTTCTCGCACGCCTACCTCGCGCCGTGGGTCCTCGCCGCGCTGCCGGTCCTCTGGGGGCTCACCCGCCTCTTCGAGAAGGTGGGCTTTCCCGCGTACCGCCGCATCCGCGAGACGCACTCGGCCATCTCCGCCCACGTCGCCGAGCACATCACGGGCGTGCGCGTCGTCAAGGCGTTCGCGGCCGAGGGACGGGCCTCCGAGCGCCTCTCGCTCCTCCAGCGGGCCTACCGCGGCGCCATCGTGCGCGGCGCCTGGGTCACGGGCGCCTACATCCCGTGCCTCTCCGTCGCGATCCAGGTCCTCGTCGTCGCCGCCGTGGTGCTCGGCGCGGGCCGCGTCGTGGACGCGGGCATGTCCGTCGGCGACCTCCTCGAGTCCGTGCTGCTCCTCGGCTTCGTCCTCTCGCCCGTCGAAGGCCTCGGCGGGCTCTACAACGAGTGCCTGATCGCGGGCGCCGCCGCCGAGCGCATCTTCCTGCTCCTCGACACCTCCCCCGAGGTGGCCGACGCCCCCGGCGTCGTCGATCCGGGCCGCCTGAAGGGCGAGGTCGAGTTCGAGCGCGTCGCGTTCTCCTACGAGCCCTCCGGGGCCGGCGGCCGCCAGCTCGAGGACGTGTCCTTCCACGCGCGCCCCGGCGAACGCGTCGCCCTCGTGGGGCACACCGGGGCGGGCAAGACGTCGATCCTCAACCTCCTCGCCCGCTTCTACGAGCCGCAGGAGGGCACGATCCGCTTCGACGGCCGGGACGTCCGCACGATCCCGGGCGCCGCCCTCCACCGCCAGATGGGCATCGTCCTCCAGGAGAACTTCCTGTTCGCGGGCAGCGTGCTCGAGAACCTCCGCTTCGTCCGCGGCGACCTCACCGAGGAGGAGGCCCGCGCGGGCTTCGCGTCGCTCGGCTGCACCGAGGTCCTCGACGGGCTCTCCGCCGGCCTCGCGACCGACGTGGGCGAACGCGGCGCCAACCTCTCCGAGGGCGAGCGCCAGATCGTCTGCTTCGTCCGGGCGCATCTCGCCGACCCCTCGATCCTCATCCTCGACGAGGCCACGAGCGCGGTGGACACGCGCACGGAGACCCTCCTCCTCCGCGCCCTGCGCGCCCTCTCCCATCGCCAGACGACCTTCGTCATCGCGCACCGGCTCTCCACCGTGCGCGACGCCGACCAGATCCTCGTGCTCGAGCACGGCCGCATCGTCGAACGGGGCCGCCACGACGACCTCCTCGCGCGCGGCGGCGCGTACGCCCGCCTCTACGCCGAGTACGCCCGGTAGGCGGGCCGCGGCGCGCGGAGGGACGGCTCCGCCCGGATGAGAGCCCTCTCATGGAGCTCTCACCCCCCGCGCCCCGAGGGAGGGCGAGGCTGATCCCGGATCGCGAGCGGGCCCGCGTCGGGCCCCCCGCGCCCCCCCGAGGATCCCCCATGGCCCCTCTGCCCTCCGCTCCTTCGGCTCCTCCCCGCCCGCCCGTTCGCGCGGGCGCGGGCCTGCTCGCGCTCCTGTTCCTCGCCCTGCCCGGCTGCGGCGGCGGCGGGAGCGGGGACGCGGGCGGCGGCGTCGGCTCGACGCTGTCGGGCACCCTGTCCTTCCCGACGGCGGCGAACCTGCTCCGCCGGGTCGAGGCCGAGCCCAACGACACGATCGACACGGCCACGGACCTCGGCGCGCTCGTACCGGGGCGGCGGCTGACGATCTCGGGCTCGATCTCCGCGACCGACGATGCGGACCCGTTCGACGGCTTCACGGTCGCGCTCCCCTCGCGCGTCCGGGTGCGGGCGACGGTGGCGGCGACCGAAGGCGCGGGCCTCGACCCCGACCTGCACGTCTACGACCCCACGGGGCTGCAGGTGGCGGCCTCCTTCACCGCGGACGGCGCGATCGAGACGGCGACCTTCGTCGGCAGGGGCTCGACGCAGCTCGTGGTGCGCGCGGCGCGGGGCGAGGGGGCGTACCGCCTCGAGCTCGTCGCGGAGGCGCTCCCGGGCCCGGTGGCCGCCGCGGACGGCGGGGAGGCGACCCCCTGCGGCGACCTCCTCCCGGGCGACGTCGTGAAGGGGAGCGTGAGGACGGGGGCGCGGGGGGCGCTCCTCGTCGCGTGCCCCGCGGCCTGCGTGCTCGAGGTGGACGCTCGCGGGGCCGACGGGACCGACGCGGCGTTCTCCTTCGGCGACGCGACGGAGGACCTCGGACGGCCGCGCACGCTGAGCGCCGGCGCGGGGGCGGGACGCCTGGACGTGGCGCCCGGGACCCTCGTGCTCGTGGAGGTC
Organism: uncultured Planctomycetales bacterium; assembly: GCA_964546345.1. Lineage (GTDB taxonomy): Bacteria > Planctomycetota > PLA2 > PLA2 > JAEUHO01 > JAYTCP01. Next base: position 48 of record CAZJJQ010000151.1, on the reverse strand, counting down.
GCCGCCGGCGCGAGCGACGCGGCGGTCGCGCTGCGGGCGGTCGCCCCT
>CAZJJQ010000150.1:0-8364 GCA_964546345.1 uncultured Planctomycetales bacterium | reverse complement strand
CGACGCGGGCTCGAGGTGGCCACGGTCGTCGCGGCGGTGCTGCTGTTCCTCGCCCCCGAGCTCTCGGGAGGCGCGCAGGGCCCCGTCGCCGAGACCGCCACCGTGTGGGCGTTCCTCCACCGCGTGCTCTGCGTGGCGCTGGCGCTCCTCGGCGTGCGCGGCGTGATTTGGCCGGAGGGCGCGCCCCCCGCGGCCCCGTCGGCCGAGGCGTGAGCGCGGTCGAGCCCTCGGACGTCCTCGTCCCGGAGGCGGCCGGGGGCGCGCCGCCGCCCGCCGGCGTCGGCCTCACGGGGGAGGTGCTGCGGCTCGCGGGGCCCGCGGTGGCGTCCGGCTTCGTGGCCCTGGGCTACCACTGGATCGGGCAGATGTGGATCGGCCGCCTCGCCGGCGGCGACCCCACGCCCGTCGCCGCCGCCTCGGTGGCGACCTTCTGCGTGTGGGCCTTCTACGCGCTCTCCGCGCTCGTGAGCGTGGGCCTCGGGGCGCTCGTGGGACGCTACGCCGGCGCCCGTCGCGACGATGCCACGCGGTACGTGGCGCTCCAGGGCGTCCGGTGGGCCCTCGTGCTCGGCGCCTGCGTCGGGGCGATCGGGGCCTTCGCGGCGCCGGCCATGGTCGCGCGCACCGGCGTCAGCGCCGCGGCCATGGCGCTCGCCTCGACCTATGTGCGCATCGTCTACCTGGGCGGCTTCGGGATCCTCGTCCAGGGCGCGTGCGACGCGACGTTCCGGGGACGGGGCGACACGAAGACCTCGTTCCTCGTGACCGCGGGCGCGCTCCTGCTCAGCGCGGCGCTCGATCCCCTGCTGATCTTCGGCTGGGGGCCCGTCCCGAGGCTCGGCGTGCCGGGCGCCGCGCTCGCGCAGGTGGTCGCCCAGTCGGTGGGCGCGCTCGCCTCGCTCGCGATCCTCCGCCGCCGACGGTGGATCGGGCGGGCGCGCCCGTCCGACGACGTGCTCCGCCTCGCCCCCGACACCATCCTCGCGCGCGGATCGCTGCCCGGGCTCGACCTCTCCATCGCGCGCCGCATGCTGCGCGTGGGCGTGCCCTCGGCGCTGTCGGGCCTGTTCTTCGTCGAGGTGTACACGCGGCTCTGCGCGATCGTCACGCGCGCGGGGGGCGACGCGGCGCAGGCCGGGCTCGGCGTCGGCCTCCGCGGGGAGCAGGTCGCGTTCATCGTGGGCTCCGGGTGCGCCGCCGCGGCGTCTTCCCTGGTCGCACGACGGCTCGGGGCCGGACGTCCCGACGCGGCCGCGTCCGCCGCCTGGCGCGCGACGTGGATCGGGGCCGCGTCGTGCCTCGTGTGGAGCGTCTTCCTCCTCGCCTTCCCGGACACGTTGACCGGCCTCTTCTTCGACGCGGGCTCCGTGGACGCCGCCGCCCACGCCCGCGCCTACTTCGAGATCGTGGCGCTCTGTCTCGTGCCCCAGTGCTTCGAGGTCGTCCTCGAGGGCGCCTTCGGCGGCGCGGGGATGACGATCCCGCCCATGGTCGTCAGCATGGCCATGACCGCCCTGCGGATCCCCTTCGCGTCCCTTGCGGCCTTTCAGTGGGGGCTCGGCGTGCGGGGCATCTGGATGGTCATCGCCGCGACGGCCGCCCTGCGCGGCGTCGTGATCGCCGCGTGGTTCTCCCTCGGGACGTGGAAGCGCCGGACGGTTTGAGGAGCGTGGGCATCCCCCGGTCGTCGTCTCCCGGCGACGAACCCTGCTAGAATTCGGGCCGTGACGACCGACGTTCTCCTCGACCGGATCACCGTGAACCCCGCCATCTTCGGGGGGAAGCCGATCGTCCGCGGGCGTCGGCTGGCCGTCGAGCATGTCCTCGGCATGCTGGCAGGCGGCGACACTCCGGAGACGATCCTCGAGGGCTACCCGTGGCTCGAGCGTGAGGACATCCACGCCTGTCTGGAGTATGCCCGTCGTCTGGTCGCGCATGAACGCGTCGAGCTGCGCCCGGTGACCGCCTCCTCGTGAGGGTCCTGCTCGACGCCTGCGTCTGGAGCGGCGCGAGCGACGACCTTCGGGACGCGGGCCACGAGGTGATCTGGGCAGGGGCTTGGACCGAGGATCCCGGCGACGAGGTGATCCTGCGCCGGGCGCACGCCGAGGCTTCGGTGCTCGTGACGCTCGACAAGGACTTCGGGGAGATCGCGATCGTCCGCGGCGTGTCCCACTCCGGCATCGTGCGCCTCGTCGAGGTGCGCGCACGCGACCAGGGGCGAGCGTTGACCGACATCCTCGCCCGGTACGGAGAAGACCTGCGTGCCGGGGCGATCGTGACGGTCGAGCCCGGAAGAGTGCGCGTTCGCGCCGCTCCGTAGGCCCGAGGACGGCACGCCGCCGCGCACGCCCCGGGCGCGCGCCCCCCGAGCACGCCGCGGAGAAGCGGACCCCGCGGGCCCGAGCACTACACTCTAGGACCCGGCCCCGTCGGCCGGCGACGCACCCCGGAGCCTCCCCATGTCCTCCTCCCTCCACCTTCGGGGCAAGCGCGGCCTGGACCTGATCCACGACCCCAGGATCAACAAGGGCACCGCGTTCACCGAGGCCGAGCGCGACGCCCTGGGAGTGCGCGGGCTCCTCCCGCCGCGGGTCTACACGACCGAGCAGCAGCTCGTGCGGGTCTACGCGAGCTACCAGCGCAAGCCGGATCCCCTCGAGAAGTACATCTACCTCGTCTCGCTCCAGGAGCGCAACGAGACCCTCTTCTACCGGCTGGTCCTCGAGCACCTCGAGGAGATGATGCCGATCATCTACACGCCCACGGTCGGGCTCGCGTGCCAGCGCTACAGCCACATCTGGCGGCGGCCGCACGGCCTCTACGTCTCCAGCAAGGACCGGGGCCGCGTGAAGGCCATCCTGCAGAACTGGCCCCAGGACGACGTGCGCGTCATCGTCATCACCGACGGCGAGCGCATCCTCGGGCTCGGCGACCTCGGCGCGAACGGCATGGGCATCCCCGTGGGGAAGCTGTCCCTCTACACGGCCTGCGCGGGGGTGCCGCCCGACCGCTGCCTGCCCGTGATGCTCGACGTCGGCACCAACAACACGGCCCTGCGCGAGGATCCGCTCTACGTCGGCCTGCAGGAGCCGCGCCTGCGCGGCGAGGCGTTCGACGCCCTCGTGGACGAGTTCGTCGGCGCGGTCCAGGAGATGTTCCCGCGCGCGTGCATCCAGTTCGAGGACTTCGGCAACGCGAACGCCTTCCGCCTCCTGCACAAGTACCAGGACGCGGTCTGCACCTTCAACGACGACATCCAGGGGACCGCGGGCGTCACCCTCGCGGGGCTCCTCACGGCCCAGCGGGTCACCGGGACCGGCCTCGCCGACCAGCGCATCCTCTTCCTCGGCGCGGGCGAGGCCGGCATCGGCATCGGCGACCTCATCGTCACCGCGATGAAGGCCTCGGGCATCCCCGAGGCGGAGGCCCGGAAGCGCTGCTGGTTCGTGGACTCGAAGGGCCTCGTCGTCAAGAGCCGCAAGGACCTCGTCGAGCACAAGCTGCGGTTCGCGCACGACCACGCGCCCGCGGCCACGCTGCTCGAGGCGGTCGAGAAGGTGAAGCCCACGGCCCTCATCGGCGTCTCGGGCATGCCCCAGACCTTCGACCGGCCCGTCCTCGAGGCGATGGCGAGGCTCAACGACCGTCCTGTCGTCTTCGCGTTGTCCAACCCGACCTCGCAGGCCGAGTGCACGGCCGAGCAGGCCTACGGGTGGACCGCCGGGCGCGCGATCTTCGCGAGCGGCAGCCCGTTCGCGCCGGTCACCCTCGACGGGAAGACCCACGTGCCCGGGCAGGGCAACAACTGCTACATCTTCCCGGGCGTCGGCCTCGGCGTCATGGTCAGCGAGGCCACGCGCGTCACCGACGAGATGTTCTACGTCGCGGCGCGCACGATCTCCTCGCTCGTCACCGAGGGGGACCTCGGGCTCGGACGCGTCTATCCCGACCTGGCGCGCATCCGCGAGGTCTCGGCGTGCATCGGCACGGCGGTCGCCGAGGTGGCGTTCGCCCGCGGCCTGACGCACCTGGCCCGTCCGGCCGATCTCGAGGCGTACGTGAAGGCGTCGATGTTCGAGCCCGTGTACCCGACGTACGCCTAGGCGGAGCGAGGCGCCGCCAGGCGGGGGGCGGCGGCCCGGTCTCGGTGCCGGCCCCCGCATCCGAGGGTCGGGGGGGAAGGGGCCGAGGCTCGGGGGGGCGCCGGGGGCCGGGCCCAGAGCGGGTCCGCGGGCGCTGCATCGCGGGTTGCACTCCGGCCGGAAGCCGTCCGTTCCGCCCGAGCGCAGTGAGGCGCCGCGGTCCGCCGCGCGATTCGAGCGTCCCGGCGACGGGCGCGGGCATCGAAAGGGCAAAGACCTGCGACAGCCCGAGTCCCCTCCGGCGTTCGACTCGGGCCGAGGCGCGCGCCGGGGCTCCCGGCTCGAGTCCCGGGCCCGATGGACCGGCGGGGACGGACGAAGGAGGCCGCCATGCGCTCCTGGATGCACGCGTCCCTGCTGCTCGCCATCGTGCTGGCGGGCTGCTCCGGCTACATCGCCTGGGGTGACTACGGGTACTGCGACCCGTACTACGACCCGTACTGCTACGACTACTACTACGGTCCCTGGTACCCGGCCTCCCTCGCCGCGACGGACTTCGATGCGGACGGCCACCTCGACCTCGCGGTCTCCGACGGCCAGAGCGGCAGCCTGTGGCTCGTCCGGGGCACCGAGGCGGGAGGCCTGGCGGACGCCCCGTCCGCGAGCCTCGCGTTCCCCGCCCCGGACGCCGCCGTCGCCGTGGTCAACGCCGACGGCGACGCCCGGCCCGACCTGCTGGTCCTCGAGGGAGCGCCGGGCACCCTCACCACCTTCGCCGGCGACGGAGCGGGCGGCTTCACGGCGCTCGCCACGACCGCGCTGACCGCCTCCTTCACCCCGGGGGCCGTGCGTTTCGCGCGCGGACGGATCGACGGCGACGCCATCGACGACGTCGTGCTGCTCGACTCGGGGGGCGCGGTGCACGTCGCGCTCGGCACCGGCACCGGGGGATTCACCGACGTCGGCCTGGGTGACCCCGCCGCGTCCTTCCTCGGCCCCGACGCCGCCCTGCGCCTTCCCGGCCTCCACGTCGCGCTCGGGGACTTCGACGGCGCGGCGGGCCTCGACCTGCTGGTGCTCGACGGCGAGCGCACGACGCTCGCCACCTTCTCGGGGCACGGGGACGGCACTTTCGGCGCCCCGGTGACGGCGGCCCTGCCCGCCGTCGGCGCCGTGCTCGACGTCGCCGCGGTGACCCTCGGCGCAGGGCGCCCGGCCGACCTGGCGATCTTGTCCGGCGACCGGTACGACCCGTACGCCCCGAGCACGCTGGTCGTCCTCCGGGCGGGCGACGGCGCCGTCGTGTTCGACTCGAAGCTCGTGGGGACCGTGCGGGCGATCTCCCCCGCCGACCTCAACGGGGACGGGTGGACCGACCTGCTGCTCGTGGACTCCGTGGGGCACGCGATCCGCACGCTCCACGCCCGTCGCCTCTGATGGAAGTGGCCTGCTCCGGGCCGACGAACCGACGGTATCCGACACCTTGGGTTCGTCGGCCTCGGGGTAGGCTCACGTCCCGATGTCGTCCGACGCCCGTCCCTCCCCGCGCCCGTGGATGGTCCTCGCCGCCGTCGGCGGCGCCTTCGGGATCGCGATCTTCCTCTCCGGGCCGCTCCACGGCGTCCTCGCGTCGTTCTTTCCCGCGGTCCCCTTCGCCAAGGTCTTCCGCTACCTCCTCCTCGCGCTCCTCCTCGGGGTCCTCGTCGTCGCCTCGGCGCCCTGGCGCGACTTCGACAAGGCCACGCTGTACGGGCTGCGCGGACCCCGATCGCGCCCCCGCCTCCTGTTCGTCGGCTTCGCCCTGGCGGTGGCGCTCCTGGCCGCCATCGCCGGCCTCGACGCCCTGCTCGGCCACCTCCGCTTCGACGAGGCGCAGGGGTGGAAGAAGTTCCGCACGCGGCTCCCCGCCGTGATCGGAGGGGCGGTGGTGCTCGGGCTCACGGAAGAGCTGTTCTTCCGGGGGTGGCTGTTCGAGCGGGTGCGCACCCGGTGGTCCGCCGGCGCCACGGCGCTCCTGCTGGCGCTGATCTTCGGCGGCCTGCACGCGTTCCGGGAGAGCGACGCCCCGCGCGACCTCGTCCCGGGCCCCGCGGGCGCCGTCTCGACCATGGGAGCGTGGGCGCGCAACCTCGTGGACGTGCACGAGTTCGGCCCTTCCTTCCTCGCGCTGGTGCTGCTCTCCCTGGTGCTCACGGCGGCCTACCTCCGCTTCGGCACGTTGTGGTTCGGCGTGGGCTTCCACGGGGGGGCCTCGGTGTTCATGAATCTCAACAGCGCGTTGACCGATCGCGACGTGGAGCGGAACTGGCTGGGCTCGAAGTGGCTGTACGACGGGGTGGTCGGGTGGGTGCTGCTGGCCGCGCTGCTGGGCCTCCTCTGGCCCCGGAAGCCCCTGCGGGCGCCTTCCCGGCCCCCGCCGCCCCCCTGACCGTCCCCAAGGACCGGGCCCTCGCCCCTCGCCTGGTCCCCTTCGGCGGGCCGGCCGGGGCGCCTCGGGTCCGTCCCTGGCAGAATGGCCCTCGCGTTGCTTGAGGTGGGTGTCGGTGGAACCCGGTCGTCCTCGGAGGTCCCGCATGCGTCGTCGTCTCGTCCCGCTGGCCGTTTGCGCCCTGGCCGTCCTGCCCGCCTGCGGGGGAGGGGCGTCCTTCAGCGCCGGCACCTCCGCGACGGCCGGCTTCGAGACGGTCCACGGCACCCTCGGCAACCCCGGCACCGTGCAGGACAAGCGGTTCGGCTCGTCGGTGGCCTGGATCGACTGGAACGACGACGGGCGCCTCGACATGGCGATCGGGATGCCCGGCGCCGAGGGCCCCAGCGCGGCCACCGAGGCCGGGCTCGTCGCGCTCTACCTCCAGAGCCCCGCGGGCACGTTCTCCGCCGTGCCCAACCGGACGTTCGTCGCCTCGAACTGGGCCGGCGCCGTCCGGTTCCAGGGCGCGGTGTTCGGCGAGACCCTCGCGGTCGGCGACTTCGACGGCGACGGGCTCTCCGACCTCGCCATCGGCGCGCCCGGCGACCCCGCCGGCGCGGCCTCCGGAGCGGGGCAGGTCTACGTGCTCTTCAACACCGCCGACGTGGGGCACACGGGCCTGGCGGTCGGGCCGTTCTCCGACCCGGCGGGTCCCGTGACGAACGCGTTCTTCGGCGCGGCGCTGGCCGCGGGCCACCTGGGCGCCGACCAGCCCGACGACCTCGCCATCGGCGCCCCGGGCACGACGCTCATGGCGGTGGGCGGCATCGGACGCGTCACCGTGCTCCAGGGCAACGCGACCGCCGCGGGCTTCGGCACCGTGACCCCGCGCTCGATCTACTCGCCGACGGCGGTCGCGGGCACGAACTTCGGCGCTGCGCTCGTCATCGGCGACGTCCGCGGAGACGCGAAGGGGGAACTGATCGTGGGGGCGCCGGGGGGCGGCACCGGGGACGGCGAGGTGAACGTCTACGAGGTGGACGCCTCCTTCACGTTCAGCAACGTGCAGACGCGCCTGCCTTCGGGGCTCCCGGGCGTCGCCATCGAGTTCGGGGCCGCCCTGGCGCTCCTCGACGTGGGGGGCGACGGCGATCTCGACCTGGCGGTGGGCGCCCCGTTCGCGGACGCGGGCGCGGTGGTGGAGGCGGGGCTCGTGGACATCCTCCTGAACTCGGGTGGGACGCTGACGACCACCGGGGCCCCTCTCGCGGATCCGGCGCCGCTCTCCGGCGCCCGCTTCGGCGACGCGCTCGTCGGCGGCGAGGTGAACGGCGACGCGCGCGACGACCTCGTGGTCGCGGCGCCGAACGGCAAGGCGGGCGCCACGCTCGGCGCCGGGCGCATCGTCGCCTTCATCGGCGGCGGCCCGGACTTCGTCGTGACGGACACGGGCGACGTCTACGTCGCGGCGGGCGTCGTGACCAACGGCGCGTTCGGCGCCGCCCTCGACCTCGCCGACGTGAACGGAGACGGCTTCGGCGACCTGCTCGTGGGCGCCCCCGGCCCCAGCGCGGCCCTCTCCGCGATCGCCGGCTCGGTGGAGATCCTCTTCGGTCAGCCGTAGCCGCGTAGGATCGCCCCGATGGGCCGCGGTCGCCGCACGATCCTCGTCGTCCTGCTCCTCGGGGCCGTCCTGGCCGTCCTGGGGCTGCTGGGCGGGCTCGAGGGGCTTCCGTTCCTGGGTGGGGGGCGCACCTCCGGCGGCTCGCCCGCCGACGGGGCGCCGCTCGACGAAGCCGAGGGGCAACCCGCGGTCGAGGACGGCGCCGAGGCGTCCCGCCTGGCGGCCTCCCCCCTCGCCGAGCGGCG
>CAZJJQ010000149.1:0-8378 GCA_964546345.1 uncultured Planctomycetales bacterium | reverse complement strand
CCGCCGCCCCCGACCTCCTCCCCCGCGTCCGACTCCCCCGCGCCGGTGCTGCCCGGGGCCACGATGGACGCGCCGCGCGAGGTGGCCCCGATCCCCGACGCGGTGCCCGTGGCCGGCGGGAAGTCCACGCGCCTGACCGCGGTGGCGACGCGCTTCTTCCCCGCCCACCTCGACGGGGGCCGCGGCACGATGTCGCTCTGGCGGGGCCTCGTCGAGGTCGAGGGGACCCTTCCCGTCTCCTCGCGCTTCACGTGGAAGTGGGGGGCGCAGGCCGAGATGGACGTCTACGACTTCAGCGACGTGGACCGCGTCGTCCCGGGGACGGGACGGCTGCTCGAGGACGCCTATCTCCTGCGCGCGGGCCCGGGCATCGAGTGGACGATCTCGGACCGCTGGTCGATGACGCTCGGCGTGTTCGCCCAGAGCGCGATCGTGTCGGGCGTCTCGCTCGACAACACCCTGTCGTTCGGCGGAGTGGGCACGGTGCGCGTGCGCGTCGCGGAGAAGCTCGGGCTGCGCTTCGGCGCCCTGGCGGGCACGAACCTCGACGGCAGCACGTACCTCATCCCGATCGCGTCGGTGGACGGCGGGGACGACGACGGGCCCGCCGGGCCCGTGCGGTTCAGCGTGCGCGGCTCGGGCTGCCGCGTGGGCTACACGTTCTCGCCGGCGCTGAGCCTCGGGCTCGCGGCGCGCTACGACGCGCGCGAGTGGCGGCTGGCGCCCGACGACCGCGTGCCGCAGGGCTTCTTCGACGACACGCGCGTGCAGGTCGGCGTGGACGTGCAGTGGACGTTCCGCAAGGCGTGGACGCTCGGCCTCGAGGTCGGGGCGGACGTCTACCACGAGGTCGGCATCTACGATCGCGACGGGAACCGCGTGACGATCTTCGAGGCCGACCCGGCGCCCTACCTGGCGCTGTCGCTCACCTGGATGCTGTAGGCCGCGCTCACCGCGTGGCGGGCGGGGCCGGGAAGGGGGGGGCGGCGGGGGCTCGAGCCCGGCTGAGGCCCGACCAATGTGTGCCCACAGATGGTACCATTTCTTGGAGTCCCGGATCCGGCGAGGCCACCACGTGTTCGTGACGTGGGTGGGCGACCACGCGCCGAAGCACGTCCATGTGTTCCGCGCCGGGAAGCTGGTCCTCACGTGGGACTTGGAGCGATGGCGCCCGATGGCGGGCAGGCCGGCAAGGCAGGTGCTCACCGACCTGCGCGCACGGCGGAAGGAAGGCCGTCCATGAAGATCCGCCGAGTCGAGTTCGACAACCGCCGTCACTCGTTCCGCGTCCTCGCGGCGGGGAAGACCTACGAGATGCCGTACGCGGCGATGGACCCCCGGGCCGGCCGGCTCAAGGTCGTGAAGGCGTTCGCCGACCCCGAGCTCGGGCGCGAGGCGTTCACCTACGAGACCGATGCCGGCGAGGTGGGAGTCGTCCATCTCGACGACGTGTTGCTCCACCACGGGGATCCCCGCGCCGAGCTCGAGCAGGCGCTGTACGAGCTGACCGTCGAGGCGGAGACGGCGCTCCGGGAGTCCCGGATGAGCAAGCGCGCCCTGGCTCGTCGCCTCGCCACGTCGATGTCCCAGCTCACGCGCCTGCTCGACGCCACCAACCGGCGCAAGTCCGTCGAGCAGATGATGGCGCTGCTGCACGCGCTCGGACGGGAGGTGCGTCTCGTCGTGCACCGACGGAGCCCGACCGCCGCGGCCTGAGTGCGTACCCGCGGGCATGGCTCGAGGCCCGGCGGCCGAAGGAAGGCCCCGCTCGGAGAGAGTCGGTCGCCCGCGTGCGGCGCCGCCCCTCCCGATCCTCGCGTCAGTTGACCTGCTTCCAGACGCTCCCGTTCACGCCCGCGACGCCGATCGCGACGGCGCCGGTGATCCGGCCGGCGTCGGCGGGCTTGAACGCCGCGTCGGAGGTCGGGCCGCCGGCGGTCCCCGAGTAGGCGCTGACCTCCGTCGCGACCACGTCGCCTCCCTGGTTCGTGAAGAAGGTCCGGTTGCCCGACTGCCCGTAGTTCACGGGCCAGGCGTAGACGCACCACGTGGTCTCGACGAGGTCCGGATCCACCAGCGCGGCGGTGTAGCCGCTCTGGGGCTCGCCGATGCCGGCGCCGGCCGCGTCGGGCAGGTAGACCCGGAAGAAGTAGCCCGAACGGCTGACCTCGCCCGCGGCGTTCAGCACGCGGAAGGCCCCCGAGAGGACGGGCGGGCTCAACACGGCGCTCATGCGCCCCGCCCCGCCGCCGGAGAGCTCGAGGAAGCCGCCGTACTCGCCGGTGCCGTCGCTGTCGGTGTCGGCGGCGGCGCCCTGCTGGAACTGCGCCTGGGCCGAGAGGATGTTGCGCAGCGTCGCGATGGCCGCCGTCTCGTTCGCCGACAGGCGTGCGGCCAGGAGGTTGGGGATCGCGATGGCGGCGATGATCGCGATGATGGCGATCACGATCATCAGCTCGATCAGGGTGAAGCCGGACTGGGGGCGGCGCACGCGGCTCGTCGGGGACATGGGACGACTCCCGGGCGCCCCCCGGCACCCGTGACGCCCCCTCATCGGCGATTACCTAGCGTGACTTGATATCGGCCGGAAAACCCATACAACGTACGATCATGCGGCGACGCGACGGGGGGCGGCGGTCCGGGGCGGGGGGGGTATCCTCCGGCCCCATGCGATTCCGTGACGATCTGCGCCCCGACCGGATGCTGGAGGTGGAGAAGGAAGTTCTCGACCTCTGGGACCGCGAGAAGACCTTCGAAGCGAGCCTTCAGGCCCGCCGGGAGGCGAAGCCCTTCGTGTTCTACGAGGGTCCGCCCACGGCGAACGGCAAGCCCGGCATCCACCACGTGATCGCGCGGAGCATCAAGGACTTCGCCTGCCGCCTGAAGACGATGCAGGGCTTCCTCGTCGAGCGGAAGGCGGGCTGGGACACGCACGGCCTCCCCGTCGAGATCGCCGCCGAGAAGAAGCTCGGCCTCGAGGGCAAGGACGCCATCGAGCGCCTCGGGATCGCGGAGTTCAACCGGGTCTGCCGGGAGTCGGTCTTCCAGTTCCTGACGGACTGGGAGGCGATGACCCGCCGGATCGGCTACTGGGTGGACCTCCGGCAGGCCTACATGACCTGCTCGAACGAGTACGTGGAGAGCCTCTGGTCCCTCCTCGCGGGCTTCCACGCGCGCGGGCTGCTCTACAAGGGCCACAAGGTCCTGCCGTACTGCCCGCGCTGCGGCACCCCCCTCTCCTCGCACGAGGTGGGCCAGGGCTTCAGGGACGTCCAGGATCCCAGCGTCTTCGTGCGCTTTCGGGCGATCGACGCCGCCGGGGCCGACCTGCCCGAGGCCTTCCTCGTCTGGACCACCACCCCGTGGACGCTGCCGAGCAACGTCGCGCTGGCGGTCCACCCCGAGGTGGCCTACGTCCGGGTGCGGGTGTCCGAGGGCGACGGGAAGACCGAGGTGCTCTGGCTCGCCGAGCCGCGCCTGCCGGCCCTGAAGGCGAAGCCGGGGACCGTCGAGGTGCTCGAGCGGGTGAAGGGCGAGGCGCTCGTCGGGCGCCGCTACCGCCGTCTGCTCGACCTCTACGACGTGCCGGCGGCCCCGAACGCGTTCACCGTGCGTCCCGCGGCCTTCGTCACCACCGAGGACGGCACGGGCATCGTCCACATGGCCCCGGCCTACGGCGAGGACGACGCGTCGGTTGGACGGCGCGACGCGCTCCCGGTGCTCCATCCCGTGGACGCGGCGGGCCGGTTCACGGCCGGGCCCCGGGCGGGCCTCGTGGCGGGGAAGTTCGTCAAGGACGCCGACAAGGACGTGCTGCGGCAGCTCAAGGCGGACGGCGCGCTGCTCCGCCAGGAGACGCTCGTCCACAGCTATCCCCACTGCTGGCGCTGCGACACGCCCCTCCTCTACTACGCCCGCGACTCCTGGTACCTCAAGACGACCCAGTTCCGCGACCGCATGCTCGAGCTCAACCGCTCGGTTACCTGGTTCCCCGAGTCCACCGGGTCCGGCCGGTTCGGTCAGTGGCTCGAGAACAACGTGGACTGGGCGCTCTCCCGCGACCGCTACTGGGGGACCCCGCTGCCGGTGTGGGTGTGCGACGCGTGCAGGCGCCAGCAGGCCGTCGGCTCGGTCGCCGAGCTCGAGCGGCTCGCGGGCGGGCTCCCGGGCGACCTCGACCTCCACCGGCCGTACGTCGACCGCCCCACGTGGCCGTGCGACGCGTCGGGGTGCGCCGGCACGATGCGCCGCACGCCCGAGGTGGTGGACTGCTGGTTCGACTCCGGGGCCATGCCGTTCGCGCAGTGGCACCACCCGTTCGAGCACCGCGAGCGCGTCGAGCGGGAGGTCCCCGCCGACTTCATCGCCGAGGCCGTGGACCAGACCCGGGGCTGGTTCTACACGCTGCTCGCGGTCTCGACGATGCACGCCGACAAGGCGGCCTATCGGAGCGTGGTGTCCACCGACCTCGTGCTCGACGCCAAGGGCAAGAAGATGTCGAAGTCGCGGGGCAACGTCGTCGAGCCCATGGGCGTCCTCGCGGCCCACGGCGCCGACGTCGTGCGCTGGCACCTGCTGACCTCGCGCCCGATCTGGCAGCCGATGCGCTTCGACGAGAAGGACCTCGTGGAGGTGCGCAACCGCGTGTTCGGCACGCTCGCGAGCACCTACCAGTTCTTCGCGATGTACGCGAACGTGGACGGGTTCGACGGGCTCGAGCCCGAGCCCGGGTGGCGTCCGAGGGACGTCTCCGACCGCTGGCTCCTCTCGGCCCTCGAGCGCCTCGTGGCCGACGTCTCCGCCGACCTCCTCGGCTACGAGACGAGCCGGGCCGGCCGACGCCTCGCCGACTTCGTGGTCGAGGACCTCTCGAACTGGTACGTGCGCCGCAACCGCCGCCGCTTCTGGAAGGGCGCCATGGGCGACGACAAGCGCGACGCGTACCGCACGCTGCGGCGCGCCCTGCTCGTCGTGTGCCGGCTGCTGGCGCCCTTCTCGCCGTTCCTGCCCGACGCGATCCACCGCGCCCTGCTCCCGGGGACGGCCGGGGCCGCCGGCAGCGTCCACCTGGCGGCCTGGCCCGTGCCCGACCTCGCGCGTCGCGACGCCGAGCTCGAGCGGCACATGGAGGCGCTGCGCTCCGCCGTCTCCCTCGGCCACGCGGCCCGCAACAAGGGGGGCGTCAAGGTGCGCCAGCCCCTGCCCGGCCTCACCGTCGGCCACCCCGACCCCGCCGTGCGGGCGTTCCTCGTCGAGCACGCCGAGGTGGGGCGCGACGAGCTCAACGTGAAGCGCTTCGAGGTGGTGGACGGCTTCGAGCGCAGCGCCCGCCTGCGGGCCTCGCTCGACAAGAAGGCGGCGGCGCGCCGCCTCGGGGCCCTCACCGCCCCGGTCGAGGGGGCGCTCGCGGGGCTCGACTCCGCCGCGGTGGCGGCGCTCTCCGACGCGCTCCGGGCCGGCGGCGAGGTGGGCACGACCGTTCCCACCTCGGCCGGGCCCGCGCCGCTGCTCCCGGGCGACGTGCGCTTCGTCACGGAGGACGTGGCCGGCAGCGCGTCCGAGTACGACCGCGGGATGCTCGTGAGGCTCGACACCACCGTGACGCCCGAGCTGCGGGCCGAGGGGCTCGCCCGCGAGGTGCTGCGCGCCCTCCAGCAGCACCGCAAGGAGCGGGAGTTCGCGGTCACCGACCGCGTCCGCATGCGCTGGTGGAGCCCCGACGCGGAGCTCGTCGCCGCCGTCGAGCGCCACGCCCCGTGGCTCTGCGAGGAGGCCCTCCTCTCGGGGATGGACGTGCCGCCCTGGTGGGCGGACGAGCTGCGCGACGCGCCCGTCGGCCCGCCGCGCGAGGGCGCCCGCGCGCCCGAGGGCCCCGTGCGGGCCGCCGTCTCCGTCGAGGACCGACGCCTCTTCTTCGAGCTCCACCGGGTCGGCGCGTGACGCGACCCGTCCGGCCCCTGGCCGCACGTCACTGGCTCCTGCGCAACCCGCGGCGCGTCCTGCCCGCGATCGTCGTGCAGGCGCTGGTGACGGCCCTGGTGCTGACGGTGGTGACCCCGCTCTCGGGCTTCGAGGCCACGGCGGAGACCGCCCTGCGGCCGCTGCGCGCCTTCACCGCCGTCACGCCGATGCGCCGGAGCACGTTCGATCCCGAGCTGACCGCGCTTCTCGAGCGCGACCCCGGGCTCGACCGCCACGTGCCCGCCAAGACGATCTGGATGCGCACGCCCGCGATCGTGGGCGAGTTCTTCACCATGATCATCGCCCTCGAACGCGGGGAGCAGGAGCGGTTCTACGAGGCCGTGGGCAACCGCCTGGTCGAGGGACGCTGGCCCGCGGAGGGCACCGAGGAGGTCGTGATCCACCGCGACGTCGCGCGGGCGCGGCACATGCGGATCGGCTCGACCTTCGGGCGCCTGGTGGACCCCGAGGACCCCGCCCCCGGTGCGTTCACGGTGGTGGGCATCGCCGACGGGGAGAGCCGCGTCGGGCTCGCCGACCTCGGCTACGCCACCCGGCCCGACTTCGTGCTCTCGCGGATCGAGGTCTTCGAGGTCGTGTTCGCGAAGCCGGGGCGCAAGGCCGAGAGCGACCGCTACCTCGCCGAGGCGAAGGACGCCGAGGGCCGCCCGGCGTTCAAGGTGTGGGACGAGGCGTTCTTCCGCCGCCGCACGGAGCGCAGCCTGGCGAACCTGCCGGTGATCCTCAACGCGGTCGTGGGGGCCATCACCGTGGTCATCGCGCTCGTGGTGATCCTGCTCCACCTGATCTCGTTCCAGGCGCGCGCCGACGAGTTCGCGCTGCTCCTCGCCGTGGGGCGCACGCGACGTCGGCTCGTCGGGAAGCTGCTCGTCGAGAGCGGCGCCGTCGCCCTCGTCGCCTGGGCGCTCGGGCTCGCCCTCGGGTTCGGGTGCCTCGCGCTCTACGACCGCTGGTTCCTCGCGCCGAAGGCCATCGAGATCCGCTTCTTCGACGCCTACCCGATCGCGCTGGCCTCGCTGCTCCCGCTCGTCTCCGCCGCCGCGAGCGCCGTCGTCCTCGCCCTGCGCCTCTCCCGCATGGACCCCGTGTCCGTGATCCAGCGGAGGAACGCGTGAACGCCGTCGGCGACGTGCCCTCCGCCGAGCCCGTCGGGGGCGGTCCTCCCCCCGCCGCCCCCCTCCTCCACGCGCGCGGCCTCGGCCTGCGCTACGGGGAGGGGCCGCGGCTCGTGCGCGCCGTCGCCGGCCTCGACCTCGAGGTGCGTCGCGGCGAGTTCGTCGGGCTCGTGGGTCCCTCCGGCTCGGGCAAGTCGAGCCTGTTGTTCCTGCTCGCCGGCCTGCGGCGCCCGACCGAGGGCGAGGTGTTCCTGCTCGGGCGCCGCCTTCCGCCCGACGCGGACGCGAGCGCGTCGCTGCGGCGCCGGCACGTGGGCTTCGTCTTCCAGGAGCCGTTCCTCGTGCCGTACCTGACCGTGCGCGAGAACGCGCTCGTCCACGCCGAAGGCGACGCGGCGGGCGCGCGCGTCGAGGACCTCGCGCGGCGCATCGGGGTGGAGGCGCTGCTCGACGACCGGCCGCACCGGCTCTCCGGCGGCGAGCGCCAGCGGGCGGGGCTCCTGCGCGCGCTCGCGAACGGACCCGACCTGATCCTCGCCGACGAGCCCACCGCGTTCCTCGACCACCCGACCGGGCACGCGGTGATGGACGTGCTGCGCGGCGAGGTGGGCCGCGCGGCGCTCGTGGTCGTGACCCACGACCCCGAGATGCTCGCGGGCGCGACGCGCGTGCTGCACCTGCGCGACGGGCGGCTCTCGGGGCGGGGGGCGGGCCCGGGCGTCCTCCGGGGGTGGGGGGGCGCGGGGGGGAGGGCGCCCGGCGAGCTGACCCCTCGTGTCCGACACCTTCCGTCAGCTCGCCGGGGCTCACGGCCCGCGGGGGATGGTGACCCGCACGTCCTTCGCGCCCGTCTCGACGGTGACGCGCGCGAGCGGCTCGGGGGCGCCTGGCGCCACGACCGCGACCTCGTACCCGCCGGCGACGAGGTTGCGGGCCGAGAACGAGCCGTCCGTGGCGAGGGGCGCGAACCGCGTCCAGGTGGCGTCGCCCGCCCGGCGCAGGCGCACGGCCGCCTGGGGATGGAGCGCCGCCCCGTCCTCCCGCACCACCCTCCCGCGCAGCTCGGCGGCGGGCTGGAGCTCGAGGACCACCTCGGCGCCGGCCACGAGGCCGCGGGCGTCGGCGACGAGCGGCGTGCCGAACGCCTCCGGCCCTCCGAGCGTGCGCGAGGCCTCCGCGGCGAGCGCGTACGGGCCCGCGGGGAGGCCGAGCAGGAGGAAGCGCCCCTCCGGGTCCGAGCGGCCGTGCACGACCACGCCTCCGGCGAGGGGCTTGCAGTGC
>CAZJJQ010000148.1:0-8395 GCA_964546345.1 uncultured Planctomycetales bacterium | reverse complement strand
GGGACCGCCGACGCGCAAGGCGGCGCGGGAGAGCACGCGCGCTCGGGCAGCGTCGGCGCCGTAGCCCCGGGGGGCTGACGGACCCGACGGTCGGGTGGGAGAGGGCGGGCCAGGTCCGGCGCGCGCGTTCGATCGGAGGCGACCGGACTTCGCACAAGATTGCGCGTACGCCCCTTCCCGGAGGTCGTAGGCTCTCTCCGCCATGACCGACGCCGACGTCCTCCAGTGCCTGAGAGCCCACGGCGTGCAGCCGAGCGCCCACCGGGTGGCGATCGCTCGCTACGTGCTCGCGACCGAGGACCACCCCTCCGCCGACGACGTGTGGGACCGCGTGCGGCGCGAGCTGCCCGTCGTCTCGCGCGCCACCGTCTACAACACGCTCCATCTGCTGGTGAAGAAGGGCCTGCTGCGACAGCTCTCGATCGCCGAGGGCCACGTGGTGTTCGACCCCAAGGTCGAGCGACACCACCACCTGCTCGACGAGGCGACGGGTCGCCTGCACGACGTGCCCTGGGACGCCCTCCAGGTGTCCGACGTCGAGGCGCTGCCCGGCTTCGAGGTGACGGAGTACCAGGTGGTGCTGCGCGGCCGTCGCGTGGGGACGCGTCGCCCCCGCGAGTGAGGGGCTGAGGAGGCGGCGGGGCCGGACCCTCGCGCGACTTCCCGCATCGACCGCGGCGAGCGTCCGCTCAGCGCCTCCGCGTGGGAAGCCGTGTGCACGTTCCTCCGCGGCATCGATCGCGCGGGACGCAAGGGCCCTTGCGGCCTCGCTCCGTCCACGCTTCTGGCCGCGGACGGACCCGCCCCCCCGGGCGACGATCGCGTGCTCCACGCGCGGGCTTCAGGGGCGCTTGCCCCTGCCCTTCGGCGCTTCCGTCGGGGGCTGGGGCCGCTTCGCCGCCGGCTTCGAGGCCGGGGCGCCTTCCTCGGCGCCGCGTCCCTGCAGCTCCGCGAGCTTCTTCCGCACCGCTTCGGCGTGGCCCGCCGCCTTCACCTTCGCCCAACGCCACGCGATGCGCCCTTGCGGATCGATGATCGTCGTCGAGCGGATCACGCCCACGCTCCGCTTGCCGTAGAGGACCTTCTCGCCCCAGGCGCCGTACGCGGCCATCGCCTCGTGCGTGGGATCGGAGAGCAACCGCACCTTCAGCGCGTGCTTCGCGATGAACTTCCGGTGGCTCTCGGGGGAGTCGCCGCTCACCCCGAGCACGGTCGCGTCCAGCTTCCGGAACTCCGCAAGCCCCGCGGTGAAGTCGCAGGCCTCCACGGTGCACCCCGGCGTGTCGTCCTTGGGATAGAAGTAGAGCACCGTCCACCTCCCCGCGCCGTCCGCGGGCGTGACGGGCTTGCCGTCCTGGTCCTCGAGGGTGAACGCGGGGGCCTTCGATCCGATCTCGGGCATGACGGGTCTCCGGGGGAAGCGGGCACCACGGACGGAGGAGGACGGGGCGGTCACCCTACCGCGCGCGGGCGGAGGGCGCCCCTCTCCGAACGACGACGGGCCCCGCGCCGGCACGCGCGGGGCCCGTGGGGAAGCCGTCCGGGTGGGGGACTAGGTCCCGAGGGACGTCAGGAGCTCCTTCGCCTTCTCCTCGAGGCCCGTGCCCTTGAGGCGGGTGACGAGGGCGGTGAGGTCCTTCTTCGCTTTCGCCGGGTCCGCGTCCTTGGCCTCGGCCACCTTGTCGAGGGCCGCCTGCGCGGCGGCGACGACCTTGTCCTTGGCGGCCTGGAGGCGGCCCTTGAGGGCGTCGTTCCACTTCTCGCCCTTGCCGGCGAGCTTGGCGTAGACGTCGAGCGCCGCCGCGAACTCGCCCTTCTCCGTCTTGGCGGCGGCGTCCTTGTCGGCCCCGTCGAGGAGCTTCACGTCCTTGCGCGAGGCGCCCTTGCCGTGGTCCTTCACGAGCGCCTTCTTCGCCTCGACCACGGCCTCCTGGATCGTGCCCACGGGCGTCGGGCCGCTCCAGTGGGTGATCTCCGCCTCGGTGTAGGGGTCCACGATGCAGGTGTAGGGGATCTTGCCCGTCTGGTTGTACGAGCTCGCCTTGCTCGCCTTGAGGGCCTTCATGTCCTCGATGGTCAGGCCCGGGAACTCGACGAGGTACTGGACCTTCTCGCCGTTCACCTTCGCCTCGTACGTCTCGGCGTTCTTCTCCTTCTTCTCGACGCCTTCCTCCAGGCGGTCGAGCGAGATCACTTCCACGGTGCTCTCGTTGGCGAACTCGATGTACTTCTTGTTGCACATGACCGCGCCGTGCATGCCCCAGCAGGGTCCGCAGTAGAAGCCGTGGCTGTGCACGACGATCGGGACGTTGAGCGCCTTCGCCTCCTCGAGGGCGGCCTCCCAGCTCTTGGCGAGGGTCACGCAGGTCCTGGGCTCGGGCACGCCCGCGCGCGCGATGCCGACGAGGGCGACCGCGGTGCAGAGGGCGAGGACGGGGCGGATCTTCATGGCGGCGACGGACTCCACGGAAGGGACGGGGAACCTCTTGGGAAACGAACGGGGCCGTGCGGCGCGACGCACCGGAGAGCCGGGAGATCCGTCTGGGACCTCGAAGGGGCTTCCCCTGCCTCAGCGGGCGGGGAAGCGCGAACGCAACGACCGAGGCGCCCCGATCCGGGGCGCGGCTAGGCGCGCAGTCACCCGAAGGGGACGCGCGACACGGCGGTGGCGATGCGGGCGATCACACCCCTACTGTCGGCCGATTCGGCGGTCGTGTCAACGATTCCGCTGAAATGTGACCGGGGGGTGCCCCGGTACGTCCGGGGTTGGGCCGTCCGGGGGCCGCGTGGGCGCCTCCGGGGCGCCGATCAGCGGACCCTGCCCCCGCCGCCCCCGGCCTCCCGGACCCGCCAGCCGTCCCGCTCCCGCGGCGTCGAGCGCCTCTCCCCGCGGCGACGATAGCGCGAGGGGAGCAGCAGGGAGGCGCGGGTGCGCCGCACCGCCCCGCCCTCCGCGTGGAGCACGAACGGATCGCCGTAGTCGCAGAGCATCTCGCGGCAGATCCCGCACGGGCTCGCGACCTCCGGAACGCCGACCCCGACCCAGCGCACGGCGACGATCGTGTCGAACTCGCGCTCGCCCTGGCTGAACGCGGTCCCGAGGGCGACGGCCTCGGCGCAGACCGCGCAACGGCTCACGTAGGTGTCGAGGTTCACGGCGGTGAAGACGCGGCCCGCCTTCGTGCGCAGGGCTGCCGCGACGTGCTGCCAGTCGGGGACGTACGCCGTGCGGATCGCGTCGGAGGCGGCGCGGACGAGGGCGCGGTCCTGCGGAGAGAGGGGCATCGGGAGATCCAGGGAGGTGGGGGGCGCGGGGGGGGGGGGGCGCCGCGCGCCCCGAGCGGCAGGGGGCGGGCGCGGGGGACGGCGTCGGCGCGGGGGCGGGCTACGGGTCGAGGCCCGCCGGGACGCCCTGCGGGAAGCGTCGCGCGATCTCCGCCTCGAGCAGCTCGTGGCGGTTCTCGGGGCTCGGATGGGTGCTCGCGAAGTCGGGCATCCTCGAGCCGCCCGAGGCCTCGGCGAGGGTGCGCATCACCCCGAGCATGGCCCGCGGGTCGTACCGCGCGGCGGGCAGGAGCGTGACGCCGTGGACGTCGGACTCGCGTTCGTCGTCGCGGCCGTACTTCATGGACACCAGGTTGGCGACCATGCGCACGAGGACGTCGCTGCGGACTCCCGGGTTGGAGGGATCGCTCGCGGCCACGATCACGCCGGTGGTGATGCCCTGGGTGAGCGCCTGCTGGGCCATCCGCTCGGCGCTGTGCCGCTCGATCACGTGGCCGATCTCGTGGGCCAGCACCCCGGCGAGCTCGCCTTCGGTCTTCAGGCGGGTCAGCAGCCCCGTCGTGAGGAAGATCTGGCCGCCCGGGAGCGCGAAGGCGTTGACGGTCTTCGGGTCCTCCAGCAGGTGGAACTCGAAGCGGTAGGGGTTGTGCGGGTAGGGCAGCGCCTCGACGAGACGGCGCCCGACGCGCTGCACGCGCTCGGTGGCGACGGCGTCACGGGAGGCGCCGCCGAACTGCGCGGCCATCTCGGGCGCCGCCTGGAGCCCGAGGGCGATCTCCTGTTCGACCGTGAGCGCGACGTGCTGGCGCTCGCCGGTGACCGGGTTCTCCGACGTGGTGGTCCAGTACTTGAAGAGCGAGAACCCGGCGATGGCCAACGCGATGAACAGGCGGATCTTCCACGCGCCGCCACCGCCGTACCGGCGCGGGCGGCGGGGAAACCCGAAGCCGCCCGGGAGTCCGCCGCGACCGCCGAAGGCCGCGCGGAGGCGCACGTCGGCGTCGGGGGCGTCGGGGGCCTGGAAGCGGGGAGGCACCGCGCGGCCCGCCGGGGGGCGGGCGCCCCCGCGGTAGGGGCCCGGATCGAACGGATCGTCCTCCTCGGTCATCGAAGGGCTTCCAGGAGCGGGGCGGCCGCTGTGGCCCGAAGTCTACCGGGGGGCAGGCGGCTGCGGGGAGGCCGGGACCCTGGCCTCGCCCCGCCACGGACCCTATCCTCGGTTCCCGGAGGTTCCATGACGCTCGCCGAATTCGTCTCGAAGGGCTGGTCGGACCACGCGGCGGACGCTCAGGGGGTGTTCGAACGCCTGCCGGAAGGCCTCGAGCTCGTGGAGACCGCGAACGACCTGGGATCGCTCGCGGCGCTCATCGTCCACGTCGCGGGGGAGCACCTGGGACGGTGGGAGGACGGCCTCGACCTGCTGGCGCGGCTCGAGGAGCTGGAGCCGTTCGACGCGGAGACGCTGCCGGGGAAGGCCGTGCTCCGCTCGAAGGCGATCCTCTCCTGGTGCGCGGGCGACCGCGCGGCCGCGGATCGCTACGACGCATCGTCCTACACGGGGGGCGACGTGCCTCCCGCGTCGAACCGGGTGAGGATCCTCGCGACGGCCGCCTCGGCGCTCGCCGGGCAGCAGCGCGTGAAGGATGCCCGTCTGGCGTTCGACGAGGCGGTGCGGCTCGCCGCCTACGGGCCGAAGGCGGCGGACCCGGCGGCGAAGGCGCTCGCGATCACGGGCAACAACCTCGCGGTGGAGCTCGAGAACCGGACGACCCTCACGGCGGACGAGATGTCCCTCATGCTCCGCGCGGCGAAGGTCGGGCTCGAGTTCTGGTCGGTGGCCGGCGGGTGGATGGAGCGGGAGCGGGCGCACTACCGTCTCGCCATGAGCCATCGCAAGGCGGGACACGCGGAGGAGTCGCTCGAGCACGCGCGGATGTGCCTGACGATCGTGGAGGCCAACGGCAGCGACCCCGGGGAGCTCTTCTTCGCCCACGAGGCCCTCGCCCTCGCCCACCTGGTGGGGGGCGACCGGGACGCCGCGCGCGCCGAGCGCGACGCGGCCGCGGCCGTGCTCCCGACCATCGCCGACGAGGGCTTCCGGGCCTTCGCCGCGCCCGAGCTCGAGAAGCTCTCCGCCAAGGTGGAGCAGAGCTGAATCCGGGCGAGGCACGGCCGGGCGTCCCGGCGCCGCGCCCGGGCGAGACGAGCGCAGGCGGCCGCCCCCCTCCCCACCGCACGGCGAGGGCGGCGCTCCCGGCGCGTAGGATCCTCCGTCATGGGCGTCACGCTGGACGAGCTCCTCGCCGAGGCGATCCGGTTCCGGGATGCCCGGGACTGGGCGCAGTTCCACCGACCGAAGGACCTTGCGCTCGGCCTCTCCATCGAGGCGGGGGAGCTCGGCGAGCTCCTCCTCTGGAAGACCGACGCCGAGATCGAGGCCGCCCTCGCCGACCCGCGCTTCCGCGAGCGCGTGGGCGAGGAGCTGGCCGACGTGACGCTGTTCCTCCTCTACCTCGCGCATCGCGCCGGCATCGACCTGGCCGCCGCGGTGCGCGACAAGCTCTCGAAGAACGCGGTCAAGTACCCCGTGGAGCGCTTTCGCGGGAGCGCGCGGAAGTACGACCAGCCCTGACCCGCGCCCCGCCGCGCCCCGGGGACGCCCTCAGGGATCGCCCGCGTCCTCCTCCCGCGTCGCGTCGGCGACGGCCGCGTACACCGTCGCGAGCCAGCGCAGGAACTCGGGATCTTCGAAGGGCTGCGACCCCATCTCCCGGAGGACGGCGTCGGGCTCGAGCGGGCGCGGCAGGGCCTCGTCGGGGGCGGGGGGCAGAGGGGAGGCGCCCCAGAACGACGCGGGGCGGGGCGTGACGAAAGGCGTCGAGGGCTCGGTCGCGTCCGGGAGAGGGGGGGCGGCGGGGGGCGCGGCCGACGGCGGGCCCTCGGGGGAGGTGGAGACGGTGGCGGGCGCCCCCGCCGCGTTCCCGACGACGCCGGTGGCCTCGGGGAGCCGCGCCCGGTGCGCGCGCAGACGGTCGAGCAGCTGCGTGCGGGTGCGTCCGCGCCAGGCCAGCGGCAGGAAGGGATCCTCGTCGAACCGCCTCGCGAGCGCGAGGTACACCGCAGCCACGTGGCGGCACGGGTCGGAGGGCTCCGTGCAGGAGCACTCGGCGCGCAGCTCCATCGCCTCCGACGGGAACAGCGCCACCTCGCACGCCGCGAAGACCTCCTCGATGTCGGCGGGCATCTCGCCCGAGAGGAGCTGGGCCGCCCGCGAGGCCTCCCCGGCGAGGCGGCGCTCCGCCCGGTCCCACGCGGCCGACGGGAACACCCCCAGCGAGATGCGGACGTGCAGCGGCGTGGCGGCGTTGCCGGTCACGTCGGCGGTGACGCGGCCGGGGGACACGACGAGGTCGAGCACGCGGCCCTGGCGCAGCAGCGGACGCCCCCGGTCGAGCGCGGTGCGGGGCGTGTGGGCCGACAGGAGGTCGAGGAAGCGCTTCCCCGCCCACGGCCGCGGGGAGGGAGAGGGGGCCGGGGCGGGAGAGACGGGATCGGGCGGCATCACCGCTCCACCACCGCGTCGGGAGAGAGGGTGAGGATCTCGCGGAGACGGCCCGTCGAGAGCTCCGTGAGCCACTCCTCGCCCGTGCCCACCACGCGCCCGGCGAGCGCCTTCTTCTCCTCGATCATGCGGTCGATCCGCTCCTCGAGCGTGCCCGCGCAGACGAGCTTGCGGACCTGCACGTCCCGGCGCTGGCCGATGCGGAACGCGCGATCGGTCGCCTGGTCCTCGACGGCGGGGTTCCACCAGCGGTCGAAGTGGACCACGTGGTTGGCCGCGGTCAGGTTGAGCCCCGTGCCTCCCGCCTTGAGCGAGAGCAGGAACACCGGCGGGCCGTCGGGGCCCTGGAAGCGGGCGACGGCCTCGTCGCGGTCCTTGCGCGGCGTGCCGCCGTGCAGCCAGAGCACCTCGCGGCCGAGCCGCTCCGCGACGTGCGCGCGCAGCGCGTCGCCGAGCTCGGTGAACTGCGTGAAGACGAGACAGCGCTCGCCCGCGGCCACGACCTCCTCGAGGATCTCCTCGGTGCGCGCGAGCTTGCCCGACCGGTCGCCGAGCGGGGAGCGGTCGCGGAGGTAGAGCGCCGGGTGGTCGCAGATCTGCTTGAGGCGCAGCAGCGTGGAGAGCACGAGGCCCCGGCGCTCCATGCCCGACACCGCCTCGATGCGGGCGAGCATCTCCTCGACCACCGCCTCGTAGAGCGTCGCCTGCTCCTTCGTCAGCGTGCAGAAGACCTTCATCTCCTGCTTCGACGGCAGGTCCGGCACGATGCGACGGTCCGTCTTCAGCCGGCGCAGCACGAACGGCTGCGTGAGCCGCCGGAGCCGCGCCGCGACCTCGTCGTCGCGCGTGCGCTCGATGGGGGCCGAGAACGTCCTGCGGAACGTGTCGGCGCTGCCCAGGAGCCCCGGGTTGAGGAACTCCATGAGCGACCAGAGGTCGGACAGGCGGTTCTCGACCGGCGTGCCCGTGAGCGCCACGCGCGAGCGCGCCACGAGCGTCCGCGCCGCCCGGGCCTGCTTCGACTCCGGGTTCTTCACGTTCTGGGCCTCGTCGAGCACGACGCGTCGCCACGGGATGGACGCCAGGTCGGCCGCGTCGCGGGCGAGGAGCGCGTACGTCGTCACGACGAGGTCGCTCGCCGCCACCGCCTCGCGGAACTCCGCGCCCCACGTGCGCTCCGCTCCGTGGTGCACGTGCACCACGAGGTCCGGGGCGAAGCGGGCGGCCTCGTGCTGCCAGTTGCCCACGACGGACATGGGGCAGACGAGCAGGGTCGCCCGGGAGACGTCGCGCACGACGGGCGCGCCCGGCGGCCGCTCGGCCACGAGGAGGGCCAGCAGCTCGATGGTCTTGCCGAGCCCCATGTCGTCGGCCAGGCACGCGCCGAGGCCCAGCCGTTCGAGGAACGCGAGCCAGGCGAGCCCGCGCGCCTGGTAGGGGCGGAGCTCGCCGTGGAAGCCCGCGGGCGTCCCGGGCGACCCGAGCCCCTCGTCGGCGCGCCCACCGAGGATCGCCGCGAGCTCGCCCTCGCCCTCCACCCCGACGACC
>CAZJJQ010000147.1:0-8400 GCA_964546345.1 uncultured Planctomycetales bacterium | reverse complement strand
ACGCGCGCTGGAACGCCTCGGCGGCGGGCGCCGTGTTGCGGTCGCGCGGCCGGCCGGGCTCGGCGCCGAGGGCGCCGCCGCGGCAGGCGACCTCCCACTGGCGGAAGCGGGCCTTCACGTCGGCCGGGGCCTGCTCGGTGAACCAGTGGCGGATGGCCCAGGCCTCGGCGTAGAAGCCGAGCGCCTGCGACTTGTCCGCTTGGAGAAGCTTCAGCGCATCGCCCTGGAAGACCGACGACCAGGGCAGGTAGCCCTCCTCCGTGCGGATCCGGGCGAGCGATCCCTCCGCCAGCAGCCCGCCCGCGACGAGGGACGTGCCGTTCCAGGCGTACGTGCCTGGGCCGCCGAACGTCTCGGCGAAGCCCTCGCTGTACCAGGACGGCATCACCACGGGGGTCACGCCGAACATGAAGAGGTGCGAGACCTCGTGGAGGGCGACGCCGCGGACGGTGTCGAGGGGCAGGCCCTCCGCGCAGACCAGCGCGGTGAACGTGGCCCCGTCGGCGACCCCGGTGGCGACCTTGTGCTGCGAGAGGCTCGCGGCGTCGAGCCACGCGCCGTAGGACGCGCGCGTCTTGAAGACGAACACCTGGATGCGCCGCGTGGGGCGCCCGTCGGTCTCGTCCTCGAGGGGTAAGAGCAGGGCCGTGACCATGGCGTGGAGGTCGGCGGCCTCCGCCAGGGCGCCCTCCGTGCGCACGCGGACGCGTTCGCTCGTGACCTCCGACACCTCGGAGACCGTGGGGATCAGCAGGAGGAAGTCGTCCCGCAGATAGGAGCGGTCGTTGATGGTGACCGCGTCCTTGCGGATGCGCTCGGAGACGTCGAGGGGCAGGGTGCCGATGGGGAGGACGATCTTCCCCGCGGGGTCGAGCGTGAGAGGCTCGTTCGTCTGGCGCACGAGGGCGGCGTACTCGGCGTACGCCTCCTCGGGGAGGCCGAGCTTCGTCGCCTCCTTCGCGTTGCGCAGCTTCGCCTTGAGCAGGTCGAGCTCGAGCTTCTTGGCCCGCTTCTCGTACGTGTCGAGGAGCTGCTTCGGGTGCTTCTGGACGGTCTTCCAGAACTTGTCGTCGAGCGCCCTCATGATCGCGACGATCTTGAGCGCGCGGGGGGCGGCGCTCCCCCCCACCTCGGCGGCACGGAGGAACTCGGCCGTCGCCTGGGGGACGAGGCCCGCATCGCGGCACCAGATCCCCAGCTCGATGTGCGCGCCCGCGAACTCGACGGCCATCTTGTAGCGGACCGCGTCCAGCTGACGGCGGGCCTCCGCCTCCTTGTCGGCCGGCCCGGCGACGGCGACCGTGCCGAAGGCGAGCAGGAGCACGGCGATCAGCGCGCGACGACCCATGGCCCCTCCGCGGCGGCGCCCGGGCGGCGCCCCGGGACAGTCTGCCAGGGACGCGCGTCGCCCGCGAGGGGGCGGGCTCGGGGGTCCGCCGCCCCGACACCCCGTGCGTGCAGGCCCCGCGGCTCCATCCGCGGACGGGGCGGCCCCGCCCCGGTATCCTCGCCGCCATGTTCGACCGCATCGATCACATCGGGATCGCCGTCGAGAGCCTCTCGGCGGCGAAGGCGCTCTACGGCGAGGTCTTCGGGCTCCCGCTCGTCTTCGAGGAGGAGGTGCCGACCGAGAAGGTCCGCGTCGCCGCCTACGACGGGGGAGGGATGCGCATCGAGCTCCTCGAGTCCACGAGCCCCGACGGCCCCATCGGCCGCCACCTCGCCTCGCGGGGGCCCGGCATCCATCACGTGTGCTACCGCGTGGACGACCTCCGCGCCACGCTCGCCCGCCTGGCCGCGGCCGGGGTGCGGATGATCGACACGGCGCCGCGCCCGGGCGCGGGCGGCTGCCAGGTAGCGTTCATCCACCCCAAGGGCGCCGGCGGCGTCCTCGTCGAGCTCTCGCAGCATCCGCCCGGGGGCCTGACGCACGCGCACTGACCCCGACGGGACGGCGCCCGTCGCCTTCGGGCGGGGTCGGGCTACAGCCCCATGCGGGCGAGCGCGTGCGCCTTGAGGTCGGCGAGCGAGGCCACGCGGGCCGCGGCTCCGGCGTCCTCGCTGAGGAGGATCGGGCCGTCCGCGGGGTCGGCCGGCGGGAGCCCGTGGCTGCCCCGCACGAGGGACGCGTCGAGGGGCACGACGTCCATCCGGTAACGGAAGCCGAGCTTCTTCTCGAGCAGCCGCCGCGCCATCCTCGCCTTCGGGAAGACGAGGGCCGGGTCCACGAACAGCTCGAGGGGGTCGTAGCCGGGCTTGCGGTGGATGTCCACGGTCCGCGCGAAGTCGGGGGCGCGCGCGTCGTCGAGCCAGTAGGGGTAGGCGAACCAGGCGTCGCGCTCGGCGAGCAGCACCAGGTCGCCCGCCCGCGGGTGGTCGAGCCCGACCTCGGCGCGCGCGCGGCCCTCGAGGACCCTCGCGACGCCGGGCAGCGTCTCGAGGATCGCACGCGCGCGGGCCCGCGCGGGGCCCTCCGCCGCGTACACGTGCGCCGCCTGGTGATCGCACACGGCGAACGCGCGGCTCTCGAACGTCTCGAGCCCCTCTCCGAACGGGCCGTCCCGCACCGCGAGCAGGCCCGCCTCCCGCAAGGCGCGGTTGGGGAGCACGGCCCGCGACACCGGCACGATGCCGTACTCGCTGAAGGCCGTGACCTCGGCCCCCGCCGCCCGCGCCGCCTCGACCACGACCGCCGCGTCGGCGTCGAGCTCGGCGACCCGCGCCGCCGTCCCCGGCGCGTCGGGCCCGAACCGCTGGAGGTCGTAGTCGAGGTGCGGCAGGTAGACGAACGTGAACGTCGGACGCCGCGTCGCGAGTACGCGCGCCGCGGCCCGCGCGATCCATGCGGTCGCGGGCAGCCCGGCACGGGGCCCCCAGAACGAAGGGAACGGGAACGGGCCGAGCTCGTGCTCGAGCTCCGCCGCCAGCCCGCCGGGCCGACCGTGGACGCCGAACGCCTTCGACCCGTCGCACCCGTACCAGGGCTTCGGCGTGACCATCGTCTCGACCGGCGCCCCCTGCGCGAACCACCCGAACACCCGCGCCGCCGAGAACGCCTGGCCGCGCGCCTCGGCCCGCGTCCGCGCGGCGACCTCCACGCTCTCCCCGGACACGAGGGCCTGGCTCTGGAGCCAGAACCGCACCTCGCCCGTCTCCCGATGGAACCACCCGTTGCCCACGACCCCGTGCGCGGCCGGGGCCAGGCCCGTCAGCGCAGTCGCCTGCGCCGGGAGCGTCACCGCGGGGACCACGCCCGCGAGCGGCCGCGTCGAGCCTCGGGCGGCCAGCGCGGACAGCGTCGGCGCGTGCGCGAGGAGGCGGGGCGTCAGCCCGACCAGATCGAGCCAGACGACGGGACGGAGCGCCTCGGCCATCGGCGCATCCTACGGGGCGCGCCACCCTCCCGACGAGGGGGGGAGCGGCGAGGGGGGGCCGGGGGGCGGACGTTGGACACCCCTCGGACGTCTGGCACCCTGGCTCGCCCCTGGAGGCCGCCCATGATCCGCGTCGCGTTGCCGTTCACCCTCGTCGCCCTGGCCGTCGCCGGGCTCTTCCTCGCCGCCCCCCACGCCCCCGCGGGGGACGCGCCGCTCTCGACGGAGATCGTCGAGTACAAGGCCGGCGACGTGACCTGCGAGGGCTACCTGGCGTTCGACCCCGCGCTGAAGGGACCGCGGCCGGGCGTGCTCGTCGTCCACGACTGGATGGGGATCGGCGAATTCGCCAAGGCGAAGGCCGACGCGCTCGCCCGGCTGGGCTACACGGCGTTCGCCGCCGACATCTACGGCAAGGGCGTCCGCCCGAAGAACGGCCAGGAGGCGGGCAAGGAGGCCGGGCGCTTCAAGGCGGACCGCGCCCTCCTGCGCGCGCGCGCGACCGCGGCGCTCGAGACCCTGATCGCCCGCAAGGACCTCGTGGACCCGGAGCGCGTCGGCTCCATCGGCTTCTGCTTCGGCGGGACCACCGTGCTCGAGCTGGCGCGCAGCGGGGCCAAGGTGGCGGCCACCGTCTCGTTCCACGGCGGGCTCGAGACGCCCACCCCGGCGGACGCGAAGGCGATCCGCGGCACGATCCTCGCGCTCCACGGCGCGGACGACCCGTTCGTGCCGGCGGCCGAGGTGGCGGGGTTCGTGGACGAGATGCGCGCGGCGAAGGTGGACTGGCAGCTCGTCCAGTACGGCGGCGCCGTCCACGCCTTCACGAACCCGGCCGCGGGCACGGATCCGAGCAAGGGCGCCGCCTACCAGGCGGCGGCCGACGCGCGGTCGTGGGTCGCCATGAAGGCCTGCTTCGACGAGGCCTTCGAGCCGAAGAAGTAGCGCCCGCGGCGGCCTGCGCCCTGCCCCCTGCGCACCCTGGTGCACACGCGCGATCCGTGTCGCACGGGCGCGACCGATGCCGCACGGGCGCGCCTCGCCGCCGCGAGGTCGCGCCCGTGGGACGACGCTGGCGCGGCTACTTGTCGCCGCCGGCGACGGCGCGCCAGGGCTTGGCGACGAACACGAACCGTCCCCCGGCGTGGACGAAGGCCGTGAACTTCATCCCGAGGTCCTTCCCGGGCTCGAGCAGCTCGACCACGTACCAGGTGACCTTCGGCTTCACGAGCGCGGCGAAACGCTGCATGCCCCCCGGGAACTCCTCGAACGCCGGGGTCCCCTTCGCGTAGGCGACGAGGTCCTCGGTGGTCGCCGCGTGCACCTTCACCTCGGTCTGGCCCTTCTCCGGCTTGAAGAGGCCGCCCGCCAGGCTGCCGATCATCGGGTCGTCCGCCTTCAGGTCCTTGGCGGCGAACTTGCCCAGGAAGTCGTCCGTGGCGGCCCCTTCCTTCAGCACGGCCTTGAGATCGGCCGTGGTGGGGATGACGTCGGCCGCGAGCTTCATGAGCGCGGCCTGATCGCCCGCCTGGTGCGCGGCCTTCCAGGTGGCGACGAGCGACTCGAGGCCCGCGGACGAGTCCGGGAGCTTGGCGGCCGCGGAGGCGCCGGGGCCGGCGGCCGGAGCACCGCCCCCCTTCGACTCGTCGCCGCCGCAACCGGCCAACGCGAGGGCGGCCACGAGGGCGCCGGGGAGCATGAGAGAGACCCTGGATCGACGCATGGAGACCTCCGGCGCCGGGCCGACCTCCGGCCGGGCGCAGGGGGATGGTACCCGCGCCCCGGAGGCGGCTCCCCGATCCCGTGGGCGCGGGCTCGTCGCCGCCCCCCCGTCCCCTCCTTCACTTCGGGTCGGAGGGGGACCGATCGTCGGAGGGGATCGCCCGCCAGGGCTTCGCGATGAAGACCCAGCGGCCGTCCACGTTGACGAAGCAGGTGAACTTCATGCCGAGATCCTTGCCCGGCTCGAGGAGCTCGACCACGTAGAAGCGGAGCTTCGGCCGGCAGATCGCCGCGAACCGCTTCATGCCGCCGGGGAACTCGGCGAACGCCACCGAGCCCCTCTCGTACGCGACGATCTCCTCCGTCGTGGCCAGGTGCACCGCGACGCCGGTCTGCTCCGGGCTCGTCGGCTTGAACAGGGCGCCGGCGAGGCTCTTCACCATCGGGTCGTCGGCCTTCAGGTCCTTGGCCGGGTACTTCTTCAGGAACTCGTCGGCGGCGGCCCCCTCCAACAGAATCGCCTTCAGGTCGGCGGTCGTCGGCACGAGGGGAACGGCGAGCTTCTGGAGGGCCGCCTCGTCCTTGGCGGCGTGGGCCTTCTTCCACACGTCCACCAGCGCGGCCAGGCTCTCCTTCGTGTCGGGGGCCCGTTCGGCGGGAGCCGGGGCCGGCGGGGCCTCGGGAGCCGGGGCAGGGGGCGCGGCGGGCGGCGGCTCGTCTCCGAACGCAGGAAGGGAGAGGAACGCCGCCACGGCGGCGGACGCCACGATCGAGCGCGGGAAGCGACGCATGGGGAGCTCCAGGCCGGCGGCCGACGACACGCAGGGATTGTAAGGAGATCGCCATCGGGGCGTACGGGCTCGCTTTCGGGGCTCGTGCCGCGCGGCGGCTCGTCGAGGTATCGGGGTCCAGAGACGATCTCCTCGCCGCCGCAGGTCGTTCCCTCCACTTCGGTTACGTCCCTCGGCCTTGCGCGAGTCTCCGAAATCGAGCCCGATCGGGTGCGAGCGCGTCTCCCGCGCATCGGGGGGACCGTGCCGCCTTCGACGATTCCTTCATGACCTGCGACGGCGAGGGAACGCGCGTGCCCCCACGAGGGCGAGCCCCGCCCGGGAGGGGCTACTTCGACGGAGGCGCCGCGTCCGCCTTCGGGTAGGCCTCCACGTCGAGGCCCCAGCCGAACGCGCGGGGTCCGTTGCGCCGCTTCCATTCGGTCGCGTCCTTCGCGGCGTGGCGCGGCGGCCCGTCGAAGCGGTACGTGTCGGCGCCGCCGGTGTCGAGGAACACGCCGTAGGTGCCCACCTCGTCGCGGAAGGACCGCAGGGGATCGCCCGTCGTGGCGGCGCCGAACGGCGGCGTCTCGTTCCACCCGTTCGCCGGCCCCATGTCGTTCCAGACCACGTCGTACACGTCGTCGCCCCGGCGGTCCCAGAACAGGCCGATGCTGCACAGGTCGCCCGCGCCCCCGCAGGTGTTGCGCCAGCGGTAGCGGTCGTGGCCGTCCCCGTCGAGGGAGAGGCCGATGGACCCGTCGCGAGCGTGGCCCTGGAACTGGTTCACGGACGTCGTGACGCCGGCGTACGCGTCGTCCCCCGAAAGATCGACGCAGCAGCCGATGGCGAAGTGGGCGGCAGCTCCGATCGAGTACTTCCCGCTCTCGTACACGTCGTTCCCGGCCCGGTCCTCGAGGAGGCCGACGCCCCACCAGTAGCCGGCGCCCTGCGCCCACACCTGCGCGTGGTAGCGGTCGTTCCCGGCGCCGTCCACGAGCACGCCGAACCCGCCCGCCAGGCTCTTCCCGTCGCCGAGGTCGGCGCGGCGTCCGTAGCCGCACCCCTGGCTCATGGCCACGCTTTGATCGAGGTAGATCTTCTCGCGGTTGCCGTCGTCCCGCGCCGTGTACGCGTCGTCGCCCGTCACGTCGAGGAGGACGCCCGCGCCGAGGGTCGAGCCCAGGCCCTGGGACTGCTGAGCGCAGACGTAGGTGTCGTTTCCGGACAGGTCCACGAGCACGCCCGCGCCCACGTGCGCGGCCCCCTGGCCCCACTTCCCGCGCACCTCGTAGGTGTCGTTCCCGGCCTCGTCGTACACGAGGCCGGTGCCGTACCACGCGCACCCGAGCCCCGACTCCGCGACCCGGTAGGCGTCGTCGCCCGCGAGGTCGAGGACGGCGCCCAGCCCGAACAGGCCGCAGCCCATCGTGCCCGCCACGTCGCCGCCGTCGTAGCGGTCGTTGCCGGCGAGGTCCAGGATCGTGGAGAGGGGGCGGCTCGGGGACGCGGGCACGGCCTGGCGCCCCTCGTACGTGTCGTCCCCCCAGGGATCGACCGTGAGCAACGCGGGCCCGGACGCCGTCGTGTCCCGGTCGTCGCCGCTGCCCTGGAGACGGAGCGCCCCGTAGGGCGTCTCGATCGTGAACCCGAGGAACCCCAGATGCTCGAGGTCCACGCCCGCACGGGCCGTCCTCCACTCCGAGAGGCCGACCCCGAGGTGGAGCAGGTACACCACGGAGGCGAGGCAGAGCGCGTCCCGATCGACGCGGCCCAGCGCGGTAAACGACGCCTTGACCGCGGCCGCGTCCTTCGGGTCGAAGTCCTCGTCCTGCCAGGGCCTCGAGGCGAGCCGGAGCAGACGCGACGGGGAGAGCGCCGAGACCGAGGAGACGCCCGTCCCCTCCGCCAGGAAGGGGAGATCGAACGCCGCCGTGAGCCACGGCGCGGCTTCGACGCTCCCCACGAGCACCCGCACGACCAGCCGCTGGAGCGGCTCGGGCAACGCCATCCAGGAGCGGCGCTCCTCCCCCTCGAGCACCGGCGCGGGCGAGCCGGTCAGCTCCCCCATCCGCGCGAGCACCTTCGCGAGCGCGGCCCCCGGCGGCACCGTCGCGGGCAGCCACGCGACCCCCCAGTCGGCGCCCTTGGGGCGCTCGAACATCCGCGCGGCCACGGCGTCGGTCAGGCCGTAGGCGATGCGGACCACCTCCGCCGGGTCCGCGACGGCCGCGAGCAGGTCGTCGGAGACCTTGCCCGAGAAGCGCGGGATCGCGCGCACGTCGCGGAAGAGGAGGGCGGCGGGGCGCAGCATGTGGGTGTCGCGGCCGTAGTTGGCCATCACCTCGGCCGAGTAGCCGAGGGGCCCCCCCGCGCGATCGACCCCGGCGAGCGCACGCGCCCACAGCGCCTCGGGCACCACCAGGTCGGCCCGCGCCCCGCCGGGCCACGGCGTGGGGACCGCCTCGGCCGGGGCGGAGGTCACCCCCTTGAGCGAGTCGGCGGGCGTCGCGGGCGTCGGCGGCGGCGCGGCG
>CAZJJQ010000146.1:0-8463 GCA_964546345.1 uncultured Planctomycetales bacterium | reverse complement strand
GTCGCTGCGTGAGTACCGTCACCACGCTGTCCACCCGACCTCAGGCGGTTCAGCCTGCTACCCCGAGTGGCGGCGGGACCGGGGGCAGGGTAGGGGGGGCGGTACTGGGGAGGAACTGGCGGCCCGGACGAGGCGGTGCCTGTCAGGGGGGGGGAGAACGTGACGGCAGAGGATCGCTGTGCGCGGATGGGGCGTAGCGTCACTTCTCCTATGGCAACAGCGACCCACACCGGTCACCCGGGACATTTACCCGCGACTACCAGAGAGCCTTGCTCACGACTCGGTCTCCGCTGAACTTGACCACGCCCATTCTCGTCCCGGAGGTCGGGTGGGCGACCGGGTACGACCAGAGCTCCTCTCCATCGACAGTTGACACTCGTTGCGGATCGCCGAGCGAAGCCCTGACACCGCTCCTGGTCGTGCCGAGTCCAATTGCGCTCCAAGCGTCCCAAGTCGCGACCGCTGCTGGAGCAGGAGTCGGGGTCGGAAGCGGCGGTCCCAGAGGCAGTGCTGGCGGGGATTCGGTTGGTGGCTGCGGCGGCATCACCGGACCGGCCTGGATCGCGGGGCTCTTGCTGGAAGTCGCAGTCAGAGTGCCAATGAGCGAGGGCATGAGAAGTGCGGTGAGGACCATGAAGTAGAGGACCACGAATGCGACCATGGCCTTCGCGACCGTTCCGTAGAACCTACTACGGCTGCTCTGGGCTTCCTTCGCGGCCCGGGCGACAACTAGAAGTAGTACGATCGCTATTACGACGCCGAGGAACCCGAGTACAGCGAGGCGAGGTTCCGCAAAGAGCCCGTAGATGCCTGCCGCAGCGGTACAAACCGCGGTGACCGTCGAGATCCAACGTGCAAGACCTTTGTGGGGCTGCGCGGGTGCGCTTGGCCTGGCCTGATGGGGGTCGGCAGCCGGACGACTAGACATCTGCGACTCCTGCCCGCGGTCTGACTGCTGCGAGGCCTCCAGAGCGTGCAGCAGTTGCTCGACCGCCGCCCAGATCCAGTCGGTTCCGCCTTCCCGAGCCCACTTGGTGACGAGGTTCCGAGCGTGTGTGAAGGCCGCTGCACACTCGATGGAGATGTCACGCGTCTGGTCGATACGCTTTGCCGTCTCGGCGAGAGCTTCGATCTCTGGCAGAAGCGGTATGTGCCCGGGGGCATGCCCCCCTCGGAGGATCTGTCGGCACTGCTCGGCCGTGCGCTGAAGGATGTCGCGGTCCATGGTGATTGTTGGTGTACCAGAAGACCCGGTCACGAGTAACTTGCCCCAAACCCTCGTGGCGCGAGGACGGAAAGTACGAGATCAAGTGTGGCCCGGATCACTGCTTGGATGCTGCGAAGCGACACCTCGCGCAGATGGGGACCACTGGGACGCGCCGCCCGACCCGCTCGCAATGCGTGCATCCCCACTTCCCGAAGAACCACAGCGCGGGGTCGAGGGATGCACAGCTGCTCCCGAGCTCGGACGGTCCCTCGGTCCCGCCCGCCGCGACGTCCGCTCGCCACACGGCCTGGACCGCGTCCCGGGTAGGTCCCACGCAGGCGGCCCCGTCGACGCTCAGCAGCCCCAGGTACTTCGTCACCTTCAGCACCTGCACATCCACGGCGACCGGAAGAGCATCGATTCCATCGATGCGTGCGCCACCGGGGGCGACCAGCATGCGGATCCACATGCGGCTGACCTTCGGGCCTCCCAGCATCGGGAAGATGGGGCGTTCCTGGCCGTCGCGCGCCCGGAGTCCGTGCAGGAGCCCGTCCACGGAGCCCTTCCCGCCCTCGATCGCGTCGTAGACGGCGGGTGCGAGGTCTCGGGACGCCAGCGCCAGTGCGATCCGTGCGCGCGCGCATAATGATCATCTACGTGGTCGAGGGAGACGTGGATATCAGTCGCCTAACTCTTGCCCAGGAGGCCGGAGATCGGGGGGACTACGCGCTCGCCACCGCCGCCTTCGCCCGACATCTGGCGCCGCGCCGAGAGGAGATGCAGAAGCGGCTCGCGGCTCGAGTTCAGGAGGCGCGTGCGGAGCTCGCCAAGGACGGTCTCCACCGACGGGTCCCCGGCATCTGCGCAGACCTGCTGTTCGGCATCGAGGCATTCCTCGACTTCGCCGTAGCGGAGGGGGCGCTGGAGGCTCCCGCAGCGCGCAGTGTCCTTGAGCGCGCGCGGGGCGGCATTCAGGCTGCCGTCGATGCGCAGCAGGACGACCAGGCCACGGCCGAGCCGGCCTCGAAGTTCCTCGAACTCCTCCGCTCTGCCTTCATATCCGGCGAGGCTCACGTGTGCGCCCGGGATGGAGGCCAACCCGCAGATCCGGGCTCGTGGGGGTGGGAGCGCGTCTCACGCGCGGGTGACGACCACGGCGACGAGCTTTGGAGGGCGCTCGGACGCCGCGTTGGATGGGTCGAGGGAAGTGACCTGTACCTCGATCTCAACTCGGCGGTCCGTGCCTGCCAGGCCGTCGGCGGCCCGACGGGCGATCCCCTGGCCGTGCTCCCGACGACGATCAGTCGGCGCTTGCGAGAGCGGGGCTACCTCAAGAGCGTGAGTCCCGATGGCAGGCACCTGACGGTTCAGGTGGTGGTCGAGGGGGGCCGCCAGCGAGTCCTTCACCTGGACGCCGGTGTGTTCCTCGACCGGGAGCCGGCAGCGATCGCCACAGAGGCGGCGTTGGCGCCCGAGGGGGAATCCCCGGCGCAGGCCACGCCCGGGTCGGACCCGGTGTCCGCCGCGCCGCCGCCTGCCGCCAGCGCTGACGAGGAGCGTCAGGCGACGTGGGAGTGCTTCCGTTGCGGCGGCTCTGACTCGTGGAGGGCGCGCGTCAACGGAGACCTGCGGTGCCGGACCTGCACGCCGCCGGTGGCCGGCGCAGAGGAGTTCTGATGGGCACTACCGCTCACCATGGCGCTGTCTCCCGAGTTTCGCGCCCTCCCGCGCCAGGGCCCGCCATGTCGTCTCCGGGATGGACGCCCCATCTCCCGCCCCGCTCGGGGCTTACGGCGTCGTCGGAACGGAGTGGATCTCTGGCCAGCACAGAGCCTGTATGCGCTCACGCCGCGGGCGAGTGCCCGAAGGCGCAACCAAGGATGACCATGAGCAAGCCCAAGAAGATCCCTGCCCCGAAGACTACGAAGCCCGCCCCCAAGAAGGCGCCCGCCCCCAAGACGCCGACGCCGAAGGATGTCGCCGCGCCCACGACGCCCTCCCCTGCGAAGGCTGCGGCGCCGAAGCCGCGCGACTCGCGTCTTCCCGCCCCTGGCACTGTGCTGGCGCGCGAGTACAAGGGCAAGACGTGCAAGATCGCGGTGGGGGAGTCGACCTTCGCATACGAGGGCAAGACGTACACGAGTCTCTCGGCTCTCGCGCGAGAGATCACGGGAGCGGCGTCGATCAACGGCTACCTCTGGCTGGGCTTGACGGGGGCCAAGCAGCCCGCGCCGAAGGCCACCAGCGCCACGAAGCCCGGGAAGGGCGCGAAGCCGACCGAGCCCAAGATCGGCGGCAGCTCCAACGACGTCGCCACGCCCGCTGGCCAGCGCGCGGCCCTCGCCGCCGCCGGGCTCGTGAAGAAGGCCAAGGACGCGAAGGGGGCGTGATGCGCCTCGCCTCCCACCACTCCCTCGAGGTCGGCCCCGGCGCGCAGGCGTCGGGGCTGGCCAGCCCCCGGCGAGGAGCCCGTTCGTGAAGATCTACAAGCCCACGTACCTCCGGGCCCGGACGGGCTTGAAGTACACGTGCCCGAAGTACTACGTTCAGTTCTACATCAAGGGCCGGCTCTTCCGGCGCGCCCTGGGTACGACCGATAAGCGTGTCGCTGAGGAGCGGGCCGCCGACCTGCGCCGGAAGGAGGAGCGGCGCGCGGCCGGGCTCCTCGACCCCGCCGAGGAGCACCGGGACCGGCCGATCGGGGAGCACTTCGACGATTTCGAGTCGATGCTCCGGTCCCGGGGCGTGACCGACGTCCACCGGGGCGACCGGATGGCGTGCCTCCGCGACTTCGTGAAGTCCGCGAGCGTCTCCCGACTGGCCGACCTGAACGAGGCGCGCGCGACGACCTGGCTCCGGGCCCTGAAGGACCGGGGGCTCGCTGCCCGGACGGTCAACAAGCGGCTCCAGGCCCTCCGCCAGTTCGCCCGGTGGGCGCTGGTCAACCGGCGCCTCCCGTGGGACCCCTTCGTGTCGCTCCGGCCCCTCAACGAACGGGTGGACCGGCGCCTCGTCCGCCGCGCCCTGGCCCCCGACGAGATGGCGCGCCTCCTGGCAGCCGCCGAGAGCCGCCCGCTGGCCGAGAAGACCGCCGAGCGGATCCACAAGGGCGTCACCCCCCGGGAGCGGGTGAAACTCCTCGCACTCGGGCGGGTCCGGGCCCTCGTCTACTCCCTGGCGGCCGGGACCGGGCTCCGCCGCGGGGAGCTCCAGCGCCTTCGGTGGGGGGACGTCGACCTCGAGAAGCGCATGGTCTACGTGCCGGCGGCGTCGGCGAAGTCGAAGCGGGACCAGTCCGTACCGCTGCGGACCGACCTCGCCCGGGCGCTGACCGCCCACAAGCCCACCGACGCCGAAGTGGGGGACCCGGTCTTCACGGACGGTGACTTCCCGACGCTGCGCACGTTCAAGCGGGACTGCGTCGCGGCCGGCCTGGGGACATCCACGCGAGCCGACGGGGCGTCCCGGGGCTGCGAGACGTACGACCTCGAGGACGGCAGCGGGCGGACCCTGGACTTCCACTGCCTCCGCGTGAGCTTCGTCTCAAACCTCGTGGCGGCCGGGGTACACCCCCGGGTCGCCCAGGCGCTCGCCAGGCACGCCAAGATCGAGACGACCATGGCGGTCTACACTGACCTGACGGCGCTGGACCTGAGGGGGGCGGTGGAGAGCGCTGGCCGTCCAACGGCACCGCGCGCCGAGGCGCGCTCCGGGTAGTGCGCCGGCCCGTCGGCCCTCTGTACCGGCCGCGACCTGTCGGGGCAGAGGGTTGCACGCGGGACAGTTGAGGACGTCCGAGTGTGGCCTGACGATCTCGGGGTCCTCCAGTGCGCGTCGGGGTGCACGGCTCTGACGGCGGTCGCAGCCCCAGACGGGGGGCCTCTCGAGCGGGGGACGTCTGGTAGCTCGTCTGCCGCGCGAACTCCCACGCCCGTGAGGCCGACGCCTCGCGGGCGTTCTCCGTTGGTAACGCTAGGATTGCCGTGTGGACAGGACACTTCCGCTGGCCTTGGTCCTTCTGGCGTCAACCGGCACGGCGACGGTGGCCAGCGGGTGCTCGCGTTCCGAGCCCGAAGCCGAGAAGCACGAGGGAGCGCCGAACAAGGGGGGGGCTGTGAGGCGCATGTCGTACGCAGAGTCGTGCGCGGTACTCCAGCAACTCGGGATCCTGAATCAAGGAGCGCCACCGCGGATGCCGACACACATGCCGCGCCACGATGACGCGGACGCGGGGGTATCCTTCTTCCGTACCGTGCTGGAGAACGTGCGATTGGAAAGCCTGACGCTGTCGCGGACCTTCATCGGCCGCAGCGAGATCAGGAACGTCTCGTTCCAGGACTCCGACTTGTCCGAGTCGTCCCTGTGCTGGAACAACTTCACGGGGGCGAATCTCACCGGCACCATCCTCCGCGATGCCGACTTTCGGGCATCCGAGTTCCGAGACGTGAACTTTGAGAGAGCTGATCTCTCTGGAGCGGACCTTCGCCATTCGTCGTTCGTCGACTGTCGCTTCCGGTCCGCGAATCTCAAGGGCGCGAAGCTGACGCGCGCGGCTGCGAAGGACCTTCGGTTGACGCAGGGGCAGCAAGAGCAGGTTAGTTGGCAGAACGATGAGGGTCCCGAGCCCGAAGGGGGATAGCCCGCCACGCCGCCGCGGACGAAGTCGTCCGCGTGACGCTGCAGGACCGGGACGGGACGGTGCTGTTCGAGGGGACGCCTCGCCGCCCGTCGCAATGAGCGGGACGGAGTGCAACGTCTTCTCGAGTTTGCTAGGATCGCCTCGATGCCGAAGCCGACCATCGCTGACGTCATGCGCGAGTACGCGAAGGGGGCGGTTGCGTACGCGAAGCGGGCCTACGGCATGGACCTGAACTACTCTGAACTGAGCCTCAGTGACATCGACGCGATCATTGCCAAGCGCATCGCTTCGGGCTTCGTGGTGCCAGACGATCTGCCTGCTAGCGAGCGGGAGGAACTGTGGACCCTCTGCAAGGTGCTGGGCGGCTACGTCGGGGAAGTGATCCTCCGAAACCTCGGAGGCGCCTGGGAAACGCAGACTGCCGCCGATGGATCCTCGACGATCTCTGTAGTCGTAGGCGGGGTTCGCGGATCGCCGCCTGAGGGCATTTGGAGGGCACACACGGAGGACTTCAAGTCCATCGTGACCTACTACCGGACGCTGCGCGTGGCGATGGGCCACGGTGTCAGGACTTCCACGCCGGGTAGATCCACGAACGTGACGTTGCCCCCGCTGTCTGCGGAGCCGCGGCCAGATCGGGACACTGCAAGAGCCAAGGTGCCTTCGTGGAAGTTCTGGAGGTCGTAGAGCTCGATTCCTGAGGGGGCGTCGTATGATGCCTCGCACCTGTGTCCACCGCGCCTGAACTTCCCCAGGACGATCCGCGACGTGACCCCGCGTTCTCGGTCCTTTGGGCCGCGATGGCCGAGGCGGACTGGCTCGACTTCACGGGCGAGGAGGACTCGCCACAACTGCGCAAGTTGCTCGCTGCACACCGCCGACTGGTTGTCCGTCGTCGCAACACTCGGATCGTCCTTGCCGTCGTCCTCGGGCTGGCCTGTGCTGGTGGCCTTCTAACGTTGCTTCTGTAAGGCCCACGTGCGTATGCTTGGATCGTGACCAGACTCTACGGCGAAGTCATTCTCCCCCTCGGCGGACTAGACGAGCTCGCGCGGGCGATCGGCCGCAGTCCGGTCAGCGTTGAGTTCCGTGAATCAACGCAGTACGCGGGAGGAAGGTATCTGCTCGCCCGGGTCGGATCAGCGCAGGTGAGCATCGAGTCCACCGGGCCGGGGGAGTGCCTCTTGCACGCTGAGCAGGAGGACCCGAATCTATACGTTCTAGCACAGGCGCTCTCACCGGCCCTTACTGCCGGTGGATTGAGGCACCGGATCGAACTCTATGAGGGCGAAGTACTCGCGAAGTACCTGCACCATGCGTGGCCGAGTTCTCAGCCGTGACGCGAGTTTGGGACCAGTCCATCGCGCCGTTCTGCGGCATTGGGCGTCTGCGCTTCGGCATGTCAAAGGGTGACGTGCGAGCCCTACTTGGGCGCCCCGAGAAGGAGTTCGTGCGCAATCCTGTGTTCGCGCCAGACCGCATTGAGTGGATCTACGACGACGGCCGCGCATTCGTCGCGTTCAACGGGAGCGGAACATGCGACGAGATCATGCTGTGCCCTCCGGCGGATCCGCGCCTTGAGGGCGTGCGGCTTCTGGCCGCTGGCGCGGTCGAGGTTTGGTCAGCGGTTCGCCGCCTCGACAGAAACGCGTTTGTTGACGAGGCTGGGTGCCTCACTTCTCGGCTGTATGGGGTCAACGTTCACGCCCCCGACGTCGGTACGGAGTTCGAGGAACCGGACACCGCGGCTCTAAGTGTGCTGCTCTTCAGCGATCCCGATGACGAGCGCCTTCGACCTCCAATTGGGCACAGGAAGCAGGGCTAGGAGTCATTGGGCGTCGTAGGATGCTCTCGCGCTCCTCCCCGTGGGCGCGAGCCGAGGCAGCAGCATGCCGTCGAAGCCGCGCACTCTCGCTACTCAGTGTTGGAGCACCGCGCTGCCCGTCACGCGCCCAGCGCCATCCAGCCACACGTGTAGGTAGTCGGGGTCTATTCTGAAGCCGCTCCAGAAACCCAGGCAGTAGAGAATCTCGTCCCTCTGCACCGCATCAGGGGGCCCCAGCAGAGCAAGCACTGTCTCCCTTGGAAGCCCGGGGGTCAGCAGCGCTTGAGCCTGTTTGCGCATGTCCCAGCGTGGATTCGAGGGTGAGCAATCTGCGTTCGCCTTCCAGGTATGGGAGTCGAACGCCGCGTTGCCGCCAGGGGACATGACAGCGGCGAGGAGCGCGCCGCGGCAGAGCCATAGGCCAGTCAGCGCGCAGGCGAAGAAGAGCGCCAGCCCGGTCGCGACAAGGATTGTGGCGCGTCGCACATCCTCAGGGTACCCGCCGCCTCGCCCTGCGCGAGCGCCCCAGGGCCCGCACTCCCGGGTTCCAGGCTCCCCTTTCCCAAGCCGGGTCAGGGGACTGGGACCCGCACCGTGTGTGTGTCTACCTGTGTGCTGGTCAGCGTGCACGTCCCCGCATCTCTCTGCGCGTCCCCGCCCGGGACCGGGGGAGGGCAGCCTAGGGCGGGGTGTCCCCATTCCGCGCGCACAGGGGCGCAACGTCGCGCAGGGAACGGCAAGGAGAAGTGGCGGGAGTGGCGGGACTCGAACCCGTGACCTCCGGCTTGACAG
>CAZJJQ010000145.1:0-8489 GCA_964546345.1 uncultured Planctomycetales bacterium | reverse complement strand
TGATCTACCGCTTGCCCGTCCCCCCCGCTCGCCCTATATCATCCCCGCCCGCGTGACCCCACCCCCCCCGCCCGCGCGGGACGACGCTCCGACGAGGGAGTCGAGCCTCGAAGAGGCGAGCGGCGCCGGGCCGGGAAGGGGGTCGAGGGTCAGGGGGGCGCGGGGGGCAGGGACGAAGCGTCCTCCCGCATGCGGCGGAGTCCTCGCGGGGCTCCTCCTCCTGGCGGCGGCCGGCGCCGCGTTCGCGGATCCCCCCGCGGATGGGAGCTCGGGGCGGGCGGAGCGCAGCGGGACGCAGACGGAGGTGGACCCGGGCGGGGTGGCCCCCGGCCAGCGGGCCATCGGCACCGACTTCAACGTGTACCTGTGGGGCACGCGCGATCCCGCGAGCGGCACGAAGTCGCAGGACGACGGCGACTGGCTCGAGGTGAAGGGCGGCGGCGGCGAGGTGTGGTCGAAGGGCCACGTCTACGACGCCGACTACCGCAGCGGCGCCAGCTCGCTCCGCGGGGGCGCGTCCTCCCACGCGTCCGTCGTGGTGCACGTCGAGGTGCCGAAGGACTGCGTCGGGTGGGGGACCTGCTCCGACCAGATCACGATGCCGTGGGACTACACGGTCTCGGGCGACGGGATCCACGTCCTCCACTGCGTCGGCACCGCCACCGACATCAAGGGCGGCACCCACGAGTTCAAGCTCGACCCGAGCGGCCTTTCGAGCGCGTACAGCGTCCAGAAGGCCGCTCAGGCCGGGGAGAGCCAGCGGGGCGGCTCGGCGGGTGGCGTCGGGTTCCCCACCCTCCTCAAGGTGGAGGCGCACGACGAGGGCACGGTCAGCTCGAACGAGGACGTGCAGTTCCTCGTCACGTCGTCGTCGGCCACGTCGAAGTCGGGCGTGGTGGTCGTCGCGAAGGTCACCGACACGAAGGTCGCGGAGGGCGGCTCGTGCGCCTGGGAGTTCGGGAGCAAGGCCCTCGACATGCTGTCGGCCCAGGCCGTCATCGCCCGCGCCGACACCACCCTCGGCAGCTTCGACGTCCTGCACGGAATCGAGACGTCGTGGAGCATCGTCGGCGTCGGCGATCCGACGCGGTCGCACGGTCCCCACGACCTCGGCCCGCTGAAGCGCGAGGAGTACGGGCCGCAGACCTTCCCCA
This sequence comes from uncultured Planctomycetales bacterium, assembly GCA_964546345.1. Lineage (GTDB taxonomy): Bacteria > Planctomycetota > PLA2 > PLA2 > JAEUHO01 > JAYTCP01. Next base: position 7,335 of record CAZJJQ010000145.1, on the reverse strand, counting down.
CGGCGCCGGTGCCCCGCGACGCGCCGGCCCCGGGCTCCGGCACGACGCCGCCCGGAGAGGGCACGCAGCCGCCGCCGGAAGATGGCGCCACCGCGAAGATCGTCGGGCCCCTGGGCCTCTCCGGCGAGAAGGGCGCGGCGCCCGGCTTCCTCCTCGTCGAGACCGACCGGCTCGGCGGACGAGCGCTCGCCTGGGCGCTCGAGGCGACGCCGACCGGACGCGTGCTCGTGCCGCCGACGCTCGTCGTCCGCGCGGGCGATCCCACGGGCACGGTCGCCCTCGTGGGGCTGGAGGCCGGCTCCTTCACGGTGCGCGCGACGCTCCTCGACGCCTCGGGCACGCCCACCTCCTCCGTCCTCCACGTGGAGGGCGCGTGCCGCTCGGTCGCGTCCCTGCCGATGCCCCACCTCACGATGGCGCTCGACGGCCTGCGGCGCGACCCGGCTTCGGGACGGTGGCTGGCGCACGCCGGCGGCGACGGGGCCGGTCTGGTCCTCGAGCGCTCGGGCTTCGCGCGACTCGACGACGCGGCGACGACCTTCGTCGTCGAGGCCGCGGATCCGCTCGGCGTGCTGCGCGAGCTCCCCTCGAGCGTGTCGATCCCGGCGGGCGAGACGCACGTCCGGCTGCCGCTCGAGCTCGCCGACCTCGAAGGAGACGCGGACGTCGTCGTACGCTGCGACGGCTTCCTCGAGCGTGTGGCCCTGCGCAGCGTGCGCCAGACGCTCGGGTGCCCGCTGCTCGGCGGCGCCACCCCGGTCGGTGCGCCGGCCATCGCCACGCTCCCGGTGGCCACGATCCCGGTCGGGGGCAGAGCGGTCCTCCCCGTGGAGATGGCGGTGACCGAGGAGGCCCTGCGTACGGCCACGGTGACGACGCTCGACGCGACGGTGGCGTCGATCACGCCCGATGGAGCCCTCCTCGTCTTCGCTCCCGGGGAACCGCGCGGGTGGGTCCGCTTCGAGGCCCGCTCTCCGGGCACCACGTCGCTGCGCGTGGCGACGCCCGGCGCGCCCGACCTCGCCCTCGGCGTCGCGGTGGTGCCGACGGAGGTCGAGGTGTCCCGGACGGCGATCACGGTGACGGGCCTCGGCCCCACCTCGGCGGGAGTCCTGAGCCTCCGCGTCCTCGCGGATGCCACCTGGACGACCGTGTCGGGCGATCCGGCGGCGGGCGTCGAGGTCGCCGACGGGCTCGGCACCGCGACCCTGACCGTGCGGGTGTCGCCCTGCCCGGATCGGGGCACGGCCGTCACGTTGCCCGTCTCGCTGGGCGGCGCCTCCACCGAGGCCCTCGACGTCGAGGTGATCGACCGCGTCCACGGGGCACGCTCGATCTACCGGACCGGCGTCCGGTAGCCTGACGCCTTCTTTCCCCTCTGGCGGTCCTCGGATCGCCGGAGGGGCATCGCGGTGCCTTCCGTTCGCCTTGCGGTCCGTCGGTCGCCTGGAGAGGCCTCCATGAAGTCCAAGACACCCTGGCTGGGCGCGCTGGTGCTGCTCGTCGTCGCGGTGGGGTGGTGGACCCGGCGGGCCCGCCCCGGGCCCGAGCGCAGCGGCTGGCCCACCCCGCTGCGCATGTCCGCGGTGGACCGGGCCACGGGACGGCCGATCGAGGACGCGATCTGGACCTTGATCGCCACGCGGCAGCGCCCCACGGGCGGCACCTACGACGAGGGCTTCGCGCAGGGGACGCTGCCCGCCACGCCTTCGGCGGAGGACCTGCGCAACGCCGCGCGCCTGGCGCTTTGCGCGTACGGCTACGAGGTGCGCATCCTCGAGCCCGACGGGCTCGCGGCGCTCGACGGTCGCGTCGATCTCGAGCCGGTGGCCGACTCCACGCGGGTCACGCTCGAGAGCGACGTGCCCGCCGTGACGAGCCGGAAGGGCATCCTGCTGCTCGCGTCGAAGGACCCCGCCGCGCCGAGCGACGCGCTGTCCCTCTGGTGGATGCAACGGGAGATGAGCCTGACGCGGGAGCCGCTCGCCGTGCCCGTCGGTCGGCGTCAGACCGTGATCTTCGCCCCGCAACCCGAACATGACGGCCATCTGACGTGGCCCTATCCCCTCCCGTTGGCCGCGCTGCGTCCGGCCACGCTCCACGTCGAGGCCACCCGGCGCCTCGCCTACGACCTCCCGGGAGGCGAGTCCCCGAACGCCGAGGGCTTCGGCTGGCTCGACGTGGACCCACGGACCGTCGCCACGTTGGGAGACGCTCGCCTCGGCGGCCTCGCCACCCACGGCAACGACGGGTACGAGTCGACGCCGAACGGGCTCCGCGCGCTCTTCACAGGCGTCCCCCGGGTGCCCGTGACCGGCGTGGTGCACCTGCCCGGAGGCTGGTGGGCGCTCTCGCTCGACGCGGAGACCACGACCTTGCCCGTGACGTCGGGCGCCGCGCCGCTGCGACGGCTCACCTCGGTGTCGATCGACGGCGCCCCCCCGCCCGAGGGCACGCTGCTGCTGCCGGGCACGCTCTCCGACGGGCTGGTCAACTCCGTCCTCGCGCGCGGCTGGGTCGATCGAACCCTGCTCGGCCTGCGGACGCCCGCCCCGGACGCCTGGCGCGAGGCGCAGCTGCCCGTGGCGGACTCGCTCACCGCCTGGCACCCGGAGCGGGGGCTCGCGCGCCTGCAGTGGGCCGAGAACGGGGCCGCCGCAGGCGCCTGGGAGCCCGGTTTCGTGCACGTGACGCGGAGCCCGTCCTACCGCGGACGGGTCGTCGTCTCCGTCCGGAGCGGGTGCGTCGCCTCGCCGCTCGTCACCTCGGGCACGAGCCGCGCCGACGCGCTCGAGCGTCCCCTCGACGCGTCCACCTCCTCGCTGCTCTCGGGCGTCCCCTTCGGGCCGGTGTCCGTCGAGGTGCGCAGCTGGCCCCCCGGGGCGGAGCGGCCCACCACCCTGAGGAAGCGCACGTCGCTCGACGAGAGAGAGCCGTGCCTGCGTTTCGCCGTCGCGGAGGACGGGAGCATCGCCTACGAGGGCAGGGGGGATGTGCCGCCGGGAAGGTAGGCGCTCGCGGGCGGAGGGCACCCGCCCGCGATCGACCGCCTGCCGTCGTCCCCTACCCGTCGGCCTCGAGCGCCGACCGCAGCTTCTCGACCGCGAGACGCTCGAGCTGGCGCACGCGCTCCCGCGAGATGTCGAGGGCCTTCCCGGTCTCGCGCAGGGTCATCGGGTGCTCGCGGTCGTCGAGGCCGTACCGCAGCTTGAGCACCATCGCCTCGCGTTCGGGCAGGCAGGCGATCTGCTCGGCCAGGCGGGCGGCGTCGCCGCCGCTGAACTCGAGCAGGTCGGGACGCAGCGAGCGCGGGTCCACGAACGACTGGGCGTCCTCGAAGAGCGCGTCGAGCGACACCGTGGAGGTCACGCCGCCGTGCGTGAACAACAGGCGCGCCAGCAGCTTGCGGCGTGCCATCGGGCCCTTCATGGCCCGCACGAGCTCCTCGGGATCGGGCTCCCGCCCCTCGCGTTGCGCGAAGTCGCGCGACCACTTCTTCCACCGTGCGAGCTCCTGCGACATGTGCCGCGGGATGCGGACGGTCTTCACGGTGTTGACGAGCCCCCTCCGGATCGCCTGCTGGATCCACCAGGTGGCGTAGGTCGAGAAGCGCACCTGCCGCGCCGCGTCGAACAGCTCGGCGGCATGCAGCAGGCCCACGTTGCCCTCCTCGACGAGGTCGGGCAGGGTGAGCCCGCGTCCCACCCATCGCTTCGCCACCGACACGACGAGGCGCAGGTTGCTGCGCACCAGCCGCTCACGGGCGTCGGCCTGCTCGTGATGCTCGAGCGTGACGTCGTGGATCTCACGGGCGAGCGCACGCTCCTCCGCCGCCGTGAGCAGCGGATACCGCTGGATCTCGCGGAGGTAGGTGTCGAAGGGGGATTCCGCTCGCCGGATCGACATGGCGGAGAGCGTACGCGATCACCCGCCGGACGCGCAACGAGCGGCCACGGCCGCCACCGCCCGCGCGTAGACCGCCTCGTAGGCCGGGACGATGCGCTCGACGGCGAACCGCCGCTCGGCGGCGGCCCGCGCGGCGACGCCCATGGCGCCGCGGACCGCGTCGTCCCGCAGGAGCGCGAGGACGGCCTCCCCCATGGCCAGGTCGTCGTGGGGGGGCAGGAGCCGTCCGTCCACGCCGTCCTCGATCACCTCCGGGAGCCCGCCCGCGGCGAAGGCCACCGTCGGGGTGCCGCAGGCCATCGCCTCGAGGGCCGCGAGCCCGAACGACTCGTACTCCGACGGGAGGAGGAAGAGGTCGGCCAACGGGAGCAGGCTCTCCACCTCCGCCTGGGCCCCGGCGAACCGCACGCGGTCCCGGACCCCCAGCTCGCGCGCACGGGCCTCGCACGCGGCGCGGTCCGGGCCGTCGCCGACCATGAGCAGCACCGCCGGCCGCTCGCGGACGACCCGCGCGAGGACCTCCACCGCCGCCACGGAGCGCTTCACGGGGCGGAAGTTGCTGACGTGGACCAGCAGCGCCTCGCCCGTGCGCGCGAACGCGCGCCGGCGCGAGGGCTCCCGATCCGGGTGGAAGCGCTGGAGGTCCACGAAGTTCGGGATCACGTCGATCGGACGGAGGGCCCCGAACACGCGGTCCGTCTCGCGGCGGAGGTACTCGGAGACCGCCGTGACGACGTCGGAGGCGCGGATCGCGTACGACGTCATCCGGGCGTACGCGCGGTCCTGGCCCACGATCGTGATGTCGGTCCCGTGCAGCGTGGTGACGACCGGCAGCCGATGCGGGGCCACCACCTCCTTGACGAGGAGGGCCGCCAGGGTGTGGGGGATCGCGTAGTGGGCATGGACGACGTCGATCCCCTCCTCCTCCACGACCTCGGCGAGGCGCGAGGCGAGCGCCACCTCGTAGGGGGGATAGCGGAAGAGGGGGTAGCTCGTGACCTCGACCTCGTGCCACCGCACCCGGTCGTCGAAGGCGCGCAGGCGGAGCGGCGGCGCGTACGAGAGCATGTGCAGCTCGTGGCCGCGTGCCGCCAGGGCGAGCGCGAGCTCGGTCGCCACGACCCCCGACCCTCCCGCGGTCGGGTAGCAGACCATGGCGACCTTCATCGCACGGCGCCGTCGCGCTTGCGGAGCGCGAGCAGGGGGTCGTCCAGGGGGACCGTGCGTTCGAGCAGGAAGGGCTCGCCGAAGCCCGCCCCGATGCGGGAGCCCCAGTACGCGAACCGGAGCTCGTAGCGGCGGAGGAAGTCGGGGGAGGCGATGTTGGTCACGGGCCCGCCCGCGCCGTCGAGGCCGAGCTGCGAAGCGTAGCAACGCACGAGCTCGAGCTTCTCGGCCCACACGTCGGTCACGTCCACGACGAAGCTCGGCTCGGGCTCCTTGTGGCCGTAGTAGTGGATCAGGGCGTCGGCCCGGTGCGCGGGCAGCCCGCCCGCATCCACCTTCCCGATCGTGGCGAGGTAGTAGGCGCGTTTGACGAGCTCGGCCGCCGAGGTGTGGTCCGGATGGAGGTCGATCGGGCACGGCGCGACGACGAGCCTCGGCCGCCACCGGCGGATCGCGGCAGCGACCGGCAGGGTCATGGCCGTCGTCACCTCGAGCCCTCCGTCGGGAAGGCCGAGGTTCTCGCGCCCCGAGAGCCCCAGCTTCTCGCTGGCCGCCGCCGTCTCGCGGGCGCGGATCTCGGCGGTTCCGCGGCTGCCTGACTCGCCGCGCGTGAGGTCCACCACGACGCAGCGGTGACCTGCCCGCCGCATCCGCAGCATCAGGCCTCCCGCACAGAGCTCGACGTCGTCGGGGTGCGGACCGAACGCGAGGACGTCGGCGGGCTCGGGCAGGGCATGGGCGGACATGGGGCCGAGTGTACGGGACGGACCACCCCCGCGAGGACGTCGGAGGCCTCCCGACACGAACGCGGACCTACGTCGGGAGTGGCGATGAGGGGCCGCCCAACCGCACGATGCAGTGGGTTCCCGGGCCGCCGAGACCCGCGAGCCCGGCGCGGAACCCGTCGACGCCGTGGCGCGCGACGATGGAAAGGGGGCACAGGACCCTCTCCTGCGGCTGGCCCAGCGGGCGCACCGCCGCCAGCGCGCGATCGAGGCGCGCGCGCCCTCGGCCCGCGCGCGCCTCGCGTTCGTCGCGGTGGGCCCGGAGGGCCTTCTCGAGCCCTTGGAGGGACGCCCTCGCCGCGCTGCGGAGCGCGGACGCCCCCTCGGCCTCCACCTCGAGCGCACGCGTGGCCTCGAGGACGGCGAGGGCGCTTCGTTCGAGCGGGTCGCTCGCGTCCGGGGTGACCTCGGGAGCGCGCGCCCGGCCCGCCACCGCGTCGTCGAGGGAGACGCCCGCCGCGGCGAGCGCCTCCTCGACCTTCGCCTCCACCCACGTCGCGGACGGCCGAACGACGATCTCCGGCACCGGAAGCCCGATCGCGCGGTGCGCCTCCGCGATCTGCGCCAGGTAGGCGGCCTCGGTCGGGCCCGCGACGAGGGTCGTCACGGGGAACGCGGCGCCCTGCACGAACACGCGGCCCACCACGTCGCCGCTCGCGAGCTCCGGGTGCGCCCGCACGTGCTCGGCGAGGCTCACCCGCGAGAACGACGAGCGCGCGCCGCGCAGGAGCACCGCGTCGCCGTCGAAGGACACCCGTCGCCGCGGACCGCCCGGGGCCTCCCGCAGGAACAGCGGAGCCGAGCCGTGCGCGGGGTCGAGGGGCGCGAGCTGCCCCCGCGACCGCCGCGCGTCGCCCTCGGCACGCACGGCCTCGAGGATGCGCTCGCCGTCCTCCACGAGCCGCGCGTACGTGGGCGCCGCGACCGCCGACACCTCGTGGGGCTCGACGAACACGAGGCCCGTGTCGCCGAGACACGCGGCGAGCACGTGCGCGAACCAGCCACCGAGGTCCGCGCCCGCGGGCGGACGCGCGAGCGCGAGCGCCGCCCGGGCCCGCTCCGTCTCGGGCAGCGAGGCGGCCAGCTCGGCGAGCACGCGCTCGACCGCGTCCGCGGCGAGGGGCAGGTCCCGCACGCTGCGACCGTCGGCCCCGAGCCCGAGCGAAAGGGTGCGCGGCGTGCCGGCGACGTCCATCACGACGGCCCGGTCCACCTCGGCTGCGTCGTGGTCCTCGGACGCGACCCAGAACACGGGCACGACGGGGCGACCCCGCCGCTCGGCCTCGGCCCGCGCGACCGCCACGGCCCCCATGGCCTTGTGCGCGGCGAGCAGGGGCCCGCCGAGCAGGCCCGGCTGCTGCCCCGTGGCGACGACGAGCGCCCCCGAGGCGAGCGAGAGCGCGTTCGCCTGCGCCCGGGGACCGGCGCCGATCGCACGCTGCCGTGCGCACAGCGCCTCCGCGAAGGCGCGCGGGAC
>CAZJJQ010000144.1:0-8504 GCA_964546345.1 uncultured Planctomycetales bacterium | reverse complement strand
GCTAGCGCGAGCCCGACAGCTCGAAGATGCTGCGCCCGTCGGCGGTCTGGTCCACCAGGGCGGTCTCCACCGTGCCGCCCGTGAGCGCCTGCAGGCGCTCGCTCACGAGGATCTGGTCGGCCGTCGCGCGCGCGAGCAGGTCGGTGGCGACGGCCACCTCCGGTCCGAACACCGCGTAGGCGCGGTGCTGCTCCGTGCCGACGGGGCCCACGGTCAGGACGCCGGCGTGCAGCGACAGGGCCACGTCGAACGGCGCCCCGGTGCGCTCGATCCAGGCGCCGTTGCGCCGCTGCAGCGCGTCCTTGAGCGCCACGGCCGCGCGCGCCGCGGCCGTGGGGGCGTCCGGGATCTCGAGGGGGGCGCCGAAGACCGCGCAGAAGCGCGCCAGGTCGAGGTTGACGACGGTGCCCCCCGCGGCGCTGACGACCCCGATGGCGGCGCCGAGGAGATCGTCCAGGAGGGCCGCATCCTCCTCCGGCGCGAGGCGGCCGGCGTCGTGGCGGGTGATGCGTGCGAGGAGGACCGCGCCCTCGCGGCGCTGCGGCCGGCTCCACGGCTCGTCCGGGTCGCGAAGCAGGCGGTCGAGCACCGGCTTGGGGAGGAACCCCTGGAACACGCGCTCCACCCGACGTCGTTGGCGCGCGTCGCCGACCGCGCGCATCGTGGCCGCGGCAGCCCACGCGAGGACGCCGGCGGCGAGCGGCGCCGAGAGGGGCGGCACCAGGTCGAGCGCGCGCGCGGCGAAGAGGGCCGCGCCGCCCCAGGATCCTGCGAGCAGGGGCACGGCGATCGCCTGCCAGGCGCCGCGCAGCCCCAGCCCGAGGGCCGCGCCGACGAGGGCGAGGATCACGAGCGCGGCCCATCGATGCCAGGGGCGCCCCTCGTCGAGGAAGCGGCCCTCGATCAGGTTGGCGAGGATGGACGCCTGGAGGAAGACCCCGTGCACCTGGGCCTCGCGGGCCGAGGCCCGGACGTCCGAGGTGCCCGTCAGGATGCTGCCGGCCAGCACGGGCACGCCCTTGTAGTCGGACAGCCCCCCCGCGCCCCCCCGTTCCCAGAGCGCGAAGACGTCCCCATAGCCGCGGACCGGGTAGGAGGACATCCTCGGCGCGTCGAAGAGCATGCGACCGCCCTCGTCCAGGGGCACGCGAAGCTCCCGACCGTCCGCGCGGGGCAGCCGCAGCGCGCCGTCGTCGTCGATGCGCACGTCGCCGAGCGGGCGACCGACGTGCGCGAGGTACATCGCGAGCGGGAGCGAGGGGAACAGCCGGCCCTGGTACTCGAGCAGCAGCCAGGCGTGGCGCGTCTTGCCGTCTCCGTCGGCCGGGGCGTTCAGGAAGGCGACGGCCCCCTTCTCCGCCACGGCGTCGAGCGGCAGCAGGACGCGGGCGGCCAGGGGGAATCGCGAGCCCGGGGGCGCGGGGATCGAGTGGCGGGCGATGCGCTCGGGGGACGTCGGGCTGGCGCCTCGCTCGCCATGCATCTCGAACCCCATCCCGACGACCACCTTGCCCCTCTCGCCGAGGGTCTTGGCGAACAGCGCGTCTCCCTCGGCCTCGCGGCCGACGCTGTCGAAGAGCATGTCCAGGCCGACCGTGGAGGCCTCGGCCGAGCGCAGGCACTCGACCAGCTGGGCGTGGACGCGGCGGTCCCAGGGCCAGTCGCCCAGCAGCTCGAGATCGGGGTCGTGCGCGACGATCACCCGCACGGACGTCACCTCGGCGGGGTGGTCGCGCCACCCGAGGCGCGCGTCGAGCAGCAGGCGGTCGACCGCGTCGAACGCGCCGAGGAGGTGGCCACCCACGGCGAGGGCGGCGCCGACGGTCGCCGCCTGGAGCCATCGGACGAGCCTCACCCCTCGCTCCGCAGCACGCACCGGAAGCCGGTCTGGAAGTCTCGGGCGCTGGGGAAGAGGTTGCGCACGCGCTTGAGCCCCGTCGGGGACAGAGGGGACGCCCACGAGCCGCCGCACACGACCTTCGTCCGTCGCAGGTCCGGCTCCCTCCAGGTGTCGGTCCATTGAAGCACGTTGCCCGCCATGTCGAGGCAGCCGAACGGCGACGCGCCCTCCAGGAAGCGCTCCACGGGGGTCGTGCCCCCGAGGCCCCGCTCCTTGACGTTGGTCCGCTGCGCGTCGAACGCCTCGCCCCACGGGTAGGTGCGACCGTCCGTGCCCCGCGCGGCCTTCTCCCACTCCTCCCAGGTGGGAACGTCCTTGCCGGCCCACTCCGCGTAGGCCGCCGCGTCGAGGGCGCTGACCCAGACGACGGGATGGTCGAGCAGCGGCGACGGTGGCGCGCCGTCGCGCCAGTGCTTGAGGAAGTCGCGCGGCTCGGAGGGGCGGTACGACGTCTCCCGGAGGAACTGGGCGAACTGACGGTTCGTGACGGGCGTGCGATCGACGAAGTAGGCGGCGGTCGTGCGGGCCGCTCCGTCGGCACCGAAGCGGAACGGGCCGGAGGGCACCCGGACCATCCCCTCGGTCGTCACCGTGCGGTGGAGCTGGAGCCGAAGGTCGTCCCCATGCTCCGAGGCGGCAGGCCGAGCAGGGTCGGGGGACACAGCCGCGGGATCGCAGAGCGGGCAGGGTGAGAGGGCCGTCCGGGTGACGAGCCCGCACCGTCCGCACGTGGGCGAGTCCGCCGTCGGCAGGGGGACGCGACGCAGCCGTTCGAGCGCCTCGGACGCGGACGCGGGCCGATCGTCCGCCCGCTTGGCGAGCAGGTCCCGCACGAGCTCGGCGAGGGCCGGCGGGCTCCCCGGCGCCGCCGTGCCCAGGTCGGGCGCGTCCTCGAGGAGGAGCGCGCGGAGCACCTCCTCGATGGACGCGCCGGTGAAGGGAGGCCTGCCGGCGACCATCTCGAACAGGATCGCCCCGACCGCGAAGAGGTCGGCGCGCGCGTCCACCTGCGTCGCATCGCGCACCTGCTCGGGGGCGCAGTAGGTGAGGGTGCCGAGCATCTGGCCTTCGGTCGTGTGCTTGGTGCCACCCAGGACCTTCACGAGGCCCCAGTCGGTGATCTTGAGGACGCGGTCCCTGCGGAGGAGGAGGTTCGCGGGCTTGAGGTCGCGGTGCACGACGCCGACCGTGCCGTCGCGCACGCGGGCGGCGTGCGCGTGCGCGAGGCCTTCGAGCAGGTGGCGGCCGAGCTCGACGGCCTGGCCCACCGGCAGCGCCCCCGTGGCCGCGAGCAGCCGCTGGAGGTCGAGGCCCTCGACGTACTCGAGGAACAGGAATGGATGTCCCTCGAGCTCCCGGAAGAACCGCGCCTGGGCGACGTGCGGGTGGGCCCCCAGCGCGATCCAGGCGCGGGCCTCGACCTGGAACCTCCGCTCGACGTCCACGCCCTCGAGGTCTGCGCGGGGGGTCTTGATGGCGAAGCGTTCGCCGCTGGCGCGGTCCCTCGCGACGAACAGCGCGCCCATCCCGCCCGTGAACCGCCGCTCGATCGCGTACTGCGATTCGAGGATGCTGGCGGGGTCGCGGGCCATCGGGGGGGAGTCTAGCGCGGAGCGGGCTAGTCCAACTCCCTGACGCACCGGAAGCCCCACGGCCGAACCAGTCCACGATTCCCGCCGAGTCCTTCAGAGTGGCGGAACCGGGCGCCCCGGTACCCGCGCACCACCTTGAACCCCAGGTGCCTCTGTCCCGGGTCCCCGAACGTGGTGAAGGGCGGGTGAAGTTCCGACCAGAGCCGCCCGTCCGAGTACCGAACGACGGGGTGCTCGAGGTCGCTCCAGTCCCGAGTCCATTCTCCGGCCCCGCTGACCAGGTTTCGAACGCCTTCGGGAGAGACGTCCGGCGTAGGCAGAAGCACGCTCGGGGCCTTCGTCTCCTTCCCGGAGCCGTCGGCGGGCCACCATCCTGGCAGCGTCTCGTGAACAGGATCGACACGGTCGCCCCACGGAAAGCGTCGGCGCTCCTTCCCGCGCGCCGCCGCCTCCCACTCCGCTTCGCTTGGCAAACGTGCTCCAGTCCATGACGCGTAGCGCGCGGCATCATGCCAACTCGTGATTGCCGGTTCGCTCCCTCCCACTCGTCCAGCCGTAATGTCGGGCAAACCTCTCGCTCGGGAGCAGGCGACAAGCTCCGTTGCCGTCACCTCCCGTCGGTCCATGAGGAAGGCGCGCAATTCGACCGTAGCCTCGACGTCCAGATTGGAATCGACGGACGTTGCGCGACCATCGCCTTCCCCGCTGGGGAGATTTGCCTTTCTCCCGTCGCCCAGGACGTAGGGACCGCCTGCGATCCAGGCCATGTCCATCGCCGGCAGCCGGATGATCTGCACCGTTACCGTCTCGCGCTCCTCCCGGGTGAGCGGCGATCGTTGCAGCCTCCCCTCCGCCCAGGTGGCCCCGGTGCCCCGTTCGACGGCTCCCAGGCCGCCCACCTGCACCGTGCCGTCCGCGACCAGCACCCGCTCCGTGTCCCCCAGGCGCACCGCGAATCGCGTCCCCCTCACGCCGAGAACCTGTGTGGGTGTCGCGACGCGAAACGTCTGCCCTCGGGGTCTGCCTGCGACATCGTGGATGGCGGCGCCCCTGAGCAACGTCAAGGTGCCCGTCGTGCTCGGCGCGGCGGGGAGGAGAATCTCCGAACCCGCGGTGACTCGGACCCAAACGTCCGCGTGGAGCTGCAGGTCGATCCCCCCGTCGGATCCCGTCCGCACGCGGTCGCCCGGCTTCACCATCGCGTTCGGCGCGTTGACGATCTCCCTGCCGTAGGCGTCGGTCCACTGGACCGGGAACCAGTCTCCACCGGCCGCCGTCTGTCGTTCGACGGTGCCCTGGATGCGCACGACGCGGACTTCGCCCGCGAAGAACGTCGCGTCAGGGGCCGGCTTGGCCTCCACCTTCTGCTTCACCTCCTTCGCGGGCACGAGGATCTGCCCCCAGTCCGTCTCGACCTGGAGCAGACTGTTGCCCTGGATCGTCTCGGTGCCGACGACTCGCCCCTTCAGCACCTTCCCGCTGACCAGCTGGACCTGGGCTTCGAGGGCGGGTACGGAGGGAGGCGGCGGCTCCGCGCTCGCGCGCACGGAGCCCAGTGCGGCCACGACGGCGACGACCCACGTGCGCATCCTGGGCTTTCCTTCCTGGCGGGGGCGCCCAGTGTACCGATCGGGAGCCTGCTACCTGGGCCTTGCCCCTTCGCGCGTCCACGCGCAGCACGCCGTCGGAGAGGGTGCCCATGAGGAGGACATCGGCTGGGGGCGGCGCCCGGGCCAGCGACGACGTCCCGCCGTCGGCCCCTCGAAGCCTCGGGCCCGCACGCATGCGGCGGGTGTCCCCGACCGCGGGAGGGCTATACTCGCCCGGGCGGCCCCGCGGCGGGACGCCGCCGAGGAGGGCGGACATGGATGGCGGACGCGTGCTCGGGCTCGGTGGCGTCTTCCTCGACGCGGACGACCCCGAGGGGCTCGCCGGCTGGTACCGCGAGGCCCTCGGTCTGACCTTCCGCCGCGACTCCGACGGCTGCCTGTGCGCCGACTTCCCGGAACGCGACCATGCGGACCCTGCGACGGTCCACGAGGTCGCCCTCACCCTTCGTCCCCGCCGTCCCGGCACCCCGCGCGCGGCGCCCCTCGTCACCTATCGCGTGCGCGGTCTCGCGGCGCTGCTCCTCCGGCTGCAGGCGCGAGGCGCGGCCGTGGACGGCCCGCGGACCCTCCCGTTCGGCGCCTTCGCGTGGACGGCGGATGCCGAGGGGAACCCGGTGGAGCTCTACGAGCCGCAGGCGCCATAGAAGGCGGCGTGAGGGCCGTCGTCGGCCTCCCCTCCGCCCCTCCCTCCCCCCGCGCCCCCCTCCGACCGCTCGGACCCCTCCGACCGTCCCTACCCCAGCTCGAGCTGGCGCTTCGCGTCCACGACGTCGCGGTCGATGCGGGCGATCGCCTCCTTGAGCACCTCCTGGATGGGGTCGCCGCGGGGGATCGCGTGGAACATCTGGCGCAGCAGCTGGATCGTCATGCGGAAGATGCGCACGAGGTCGCCCGGGGCCATCGTGCACATCGACTCGAGGACCTCGAAGCGTTCGCCCTCCGCCCACGCCTCGGCCACGCCCGTGATGAGGGGCTCGGGGAGGCGGACCTCGTTCACCACGCCCGCCCAGCGCTCGGTGTCGCGGAACTGGGCCACGCGGTCGCGGAAGGGGCCGAGCAGCTTGCGGAGGCCCCGGACCGGCGGGTCGCACTCGTCGGCGGGGCGCGCCTCGTAGGCGATGGAGGCGAAGAGCATGGCCGTCTCGACGGCGTCGCAGCGGCCGAGGATCCCGCTCTCGTACGCCTCGGTGCACGCGATCTCGTAGCCGTTGATCTTCGCCGTGATGCGGCCCTTGCGCGTGAGGCCGTTCCCGTCGAGGTAGTCGTGCTCGCGCAGGACGTCGAGCCGCGCCTGGATGGCGCGGGCCGCGGCGGCGCCACCGGGGCCGTCGTCCCAGGAGGGGGGCGCGTCCTTGCGGGTGCGGCGCGGGCTCTTGCGGCGGACCGCGCCGGCCTTCGGGTCCCAGGTGGAGTGGAAGCGGGCGAAGGAGCGCCGCCACGCGTCCGCGACCCGGTCGCCGATGCGCGCGTACAGGTTGAGGATCGTCGAGTAGTCGAGGTTGAAGCGGCTGCGGACGGGCTCGGACAGGCCGCTCTGGAGGCGGGAGACGTCGCGCCAGTCCACGTGGCGCTCGTCGAGGATCGCGAAGACGTGCCCGACCGAGTCGATGCCCTGGCGCCCGGCGCGGCCGGCCATCTGCCAGTAGTCGCGGGTGCGAAGCAGGTTCACCTTGATCCCGTCGAACTTGCGCAGGTCGTGGAAGCACACCGTGCGGGCCGGCATGTTCACGCCCAGGGCGAACGTCTCGGTGGCGAACAGGAGGCGGATCGCCCCCGTGGTGAACAGGCGCTCCACGATCTCCTTGTCGATCGGGAGCATGCCCGCGTGGTGGTAGAGCACGCCGTGCGTCGTCAGGCGCCGCAGCTCGCGGGTGCTCGGGGCGTCGGCGACCTCGTAGCGGGTGGCGAGCTCGTCGAGCAGCGCGAGCAGGCGCACGCGCTCCTCGTCGGAGAGGAGGTCGAGCCCCGCGTGCGCGCGCGCGAGGCGTTCGCAGTCGCGGCGGCTGAAGACGAAGTAGAGCGCGGGCAGGAGGTCGCGGTCGCGCAGGTGGGCGAGGAGCAGCCCGGTGGCCTTCTCGAGGGCCTCTTCGTGCCCGCGGCTCCCGCGGCCGCCGCGTCCCGACCCGCGGCGGAACCGGTCGCGGGAGCGCTCGACGTACTCGTCGGCGGAGGCGCGCTGGAGCTCGTCCACGCCACGGGGGCCCTTGGCCGGCACCCACACCTTGTGGACGAGCGGCACGGGCCGCTCGGTCTCGACGATCACCTCGACCTCGGAGCCCCGCACCTCCTCGATCCAGGCCGCGAGCTCGTCCACGTTGGGCACGGTCGCCGAGAGCGCGACGATCCGCACGTGCGGCGGCGCGTAGATGATCGACTCCTCCCACACGGTGCCGCGCTCGAGGTCGTCGAGGTAGTGCACCTCGTCGAAGACGACGAAGTCGAACGCCGCGAGGCGCTCGGGCGCCTCGAACAGCGTGTTGCGGAAGATCTCCGTCGTCATGATCAGGAGCGCGGCGTCGGCGGCGATCGTCACGTCGCCCGTCATGATCCCGACGCGCTCCTCGCCGTACTGGGCGCGGAAGTCGCGGAACTTCTGGTTCGACAGCGCCTTGATGGGGGACGTGTAGATCACGCGCCGCCCCACGGCCAGGGCGCGTTCGATGGCGAGGTCGGCCACCAGGGTCTTGCCCGCGCCGGTGGGGGCGGCGACGACGACGCTCTTGCCGTCCTCGATGGCCTGCGCGGCGCGCGCCTGGAACGGGAAGAGCGTCTTCCCCCGGAAGGTGAAGCCACCCTCGATCCGCTGCAGTCCGGGGCTCGGCTCGTCGGGCATCCTCGGATCCTACGCGGGCGTGGACCGCCCCCGCCCCCCTTCCCGCCCCTGCCCCGTCCGCCGCGCCGTCTGCCCCCGCCGTCCCGGCGCACGCGCCGCCTCGTGCCGGGTTCCCCCTCGCTCCCGTAGAATCCCGTGATGCGCCTCGCCCCCGTCCTCGGTCTCCTCGTCCTGCTCCTCGCCGGGTGCGGCTCCACGGGCAAGGCCCTCGGGCTGTCGAAGGGCACCGAGCTGTCCTACGGCGAGGTCCAGGCCATCACCGTGGGGCTCACCGCCGACCAGGTGCGCGACGCCTTCGGCAAGCCCGTGAGCGCGGCGCGCACGCCCGACGGCCGCGTCACCCGCATGGAGTACCCCGCGCTCGACGCGAAGGGGAACAAGGCGCGTCTCTACCTCGACCTCGACGGACGCGAGGTCGTGACGCAGAAGACGTTCACCGGCGCGATCGTCCGGCCGTAGGGCGTGGGGGGAGGGGTTCCGATGCGTGCTCCGTCGTGTCGCCTCGCTGCGGTCCTCGTCCTCCTCGGCGCCGCGCTCGCCGCGCCCCTCGTCGCCGCGCCCGCGCGCGC
>CAZJJQ010000143.1:0-8564 GCA_964546345.1 uncultured Planctomycetales bacterium | reverse complement strand
GTCCCGGCGGCGCACGCGGTCGCGACCGGGCTCGGCGCGGCGTTCATCGTGGTGGCGTGCGCCATCCTGCCCGCCTTCGACGCGCAGAAGTCCTTCGCGCCGCTCGGGGCCGTCGTCGCGCGGCAGCCTGTCGAGCGGCCGCTCCTGACCGCCGGCTTCACGGACACGTCGTTCCTGTGGGGCGTCCCCCGCGATCGCGTGGAGGTGCTCGGGCTCGCCGAGGGCGTGCACGCCGAGGCCGCGCGGCGCCTGGCCCCCGGCGCCCCCCCCATCCTCCTCGTGGTCCGCGCCCGCTTCCGCGACGACGCCCTGCGCGTGCTCACGGGGGCGCCCGCCGCCGCGTGGAAGAACGCGACCGTGCTGTGGGACGGGCTCGTCGGGGAGCATCGCCACCTCCTGCTCACGAACGCGCCCCCGCGGTAGCCGCGCACCGGCGCGAAGGCGGGCGCACCACGTTCGGCGGGTATCCTCGCCCCCGCCCGGCAGGCCCGCCGGGGAAGGATCTCCGATGCCGTTCCGCCACCCCGGCGCCGCCCAGGACCCCGCCATCGCGCTGTCGGTGGTGCTGCCGGTCCACGACGAGGAGGGCAACCTGCCGGGCCTGTGGACCGAGCTCGCGGCGGCGCTCGAGGCCATCGGGGTGCCCGCCGAGGTGATCTTCGTCAACGACGGCTCGACCGACGGCAGCAGCGCGATCCTCGAGGGGCTGCGCGCCGCCGACCCGCGCGTCCGCGTCCTCGACCACGATCGCAACCACGGCCTGACGGCGGCGCTCGACTGCGGCTTCCGGCACGCGCGGGGCGCGGCCATCGCCATGCTCGACGCCGACCTCCAGAACCCGCCGGGCGAGCTCGCGAAGCTCTACGCGCTCCTCCCCGAGGCGGACATGGCGATCGGCTGGCGCAAGGACCGGCGCGACCCGTTCCTCAAGCGCATCTCGAGCAAGATCGGGAACGGCTACCGCAACTGGCGCACGCGCGAGCACGTCCACGACACGGGCTGCGCGCTCAAGGTGTTCAAGCGCGAGGTGATCGAGCGGATCAAGCTCTGGAAGGGCATGCACCGCTTCCTGCCCACGCTCGCGAAGATGGAGGGGTTCCGCGTCGTCGAGGTGCCCGTGGCGCATCGGCCCCGGGTCTCGGGGAAGAGCCACTTCGGCGTCTGGAACCGCCTGTGGAAGGGGATGGCCGACGTGAGGACCGTCCGCTGGATGTGGAAGCACCGGTTCACGTATGTCGCGACCGAGCGCAGGGGCGTCGCGACCGAGCGCGGGGACGGGGGTGGGGAGGCGGGGGGCGGCGGGGGCCGGGGCGGGGCGCCGCGCGTCGGATGAGCGTGCTCGCGCTCCACTGGCTCGACGGCTTCGGCTGGGCCGGCCAGGCCGTCTTCACGTGGCGCATCCTCGAGCAGTGGCTCCTCTCCGAGCGGGCGAAGCGGAGCGTGATCCCGCACGCCTTCTGGGCGTGGTCGCTGGCGGGCAGCGCGCTGCTGCTCGTCTACGCCTTCCACCGGCGCGATCCCGTCTTCGTGCTGGGCACCCTCGTCAACGGGCTCCTCTACCTGCGCAACCTCGTCATCGCGCGGCGCGGACCCGCCCACGCCGTGGCCGGCACGAGCCGCCAGGCCCTCTGGCCCGTCTTCGCGGCCCTCGCGCTCTTCGTGGGCATCACGATCGAGGCCATCGGGCCGGACCACGGCCTCGTGCGGTTCGACTACGCCTTCCTCTGGCTGGTCGTGGGGTTCCTCGGGCAGGTGCTCTGGTCGGGGCGGTTCATCGTGCAGTGGCTCGTGAGCGAGCGCCTGGGCCGCAGCGTGCTGCCCGCGTCCTTCTTCGCCATGAGCCTCGTGGGCGCGCTGCTCCTGTTCGCGTACGCGGTCTCGCGCCGGGACTGGGTGAACATGGCCGCCTACGGGCCGAACTTCATCCCGTACGCGCGCAACCTGATCCTGATCCGCCGGGAGCGCCAGACGGGGGAGCGGGCGCCGTAGATCCGACGGGCGGCTACTAGCGGTACGGAGCCGGCGCAAAACGTAGCCGTCCGGAGGCTAGCCGTACGGAGGCGGCGCAAAAACCTCCAAACCGAACGACACGGTACGTGACGAGGAGGATTGGAGGTTCTTGCGCCGCCTCCGTACCGCCAATCCGTGAGTCACGGTACGTGACGAGGAGGATTGGAGGTTTTTGCGCCGCCTCCGTACGGCTCGCGGCTACGGCCGCGGGAGCGCGCCCGCGGGCGTCAGGAGCGAGCCGGCGGCGTGTTTCTCGCCGATCACGGCGAGGCGCTTCGTGAGGACCGCGTCGAGGAAGGTGGGGGCGTCGGGGTAGGTGTACTGCCGCACCCGGCGGACCTTGTAGCCCCGCGCCTCGTAGTACGGCACGAGGCCCACCTCGACCGCGGTACGGAGCAGGGCGAAGTCGTGGCCCTCGGCCGCGACGTCCCACTCCGCGGAGGCGAGCAGCGTGGCCGCGATGCCGACGCGCCGGTGCGTGGGGGAGACCGCGAGCCCGGAGATCTCGCCGTAGGATCGGCCGTCGCAGAGGTCGGCGAACTCGCGGCGCACGGCCCAGCGCACGGCGCCGACGACGGCGCGGCCGAGGCGGGCGAGCAGGAACCGGTCGCCCCTCCGCATCGCGAGACCCACCTCCTCGGCGGACCCCACGTCGGTCGGGAACGGGGTGGCGTCGGGGAGGGGGGTGTTGTTCTTGAGCGCCTCGAGCGTCACGGAGGCCACGAGCGCCGCGTCGCGCTCCGTCGCGCGGATCAGGGTGACCGCCGGGTGGAGGCCGCGGCGCAGGTTCGCCCCGCGCAGGTCGCGGCCGTACGCCTCGCCGTCCCGGGGCGGGATCTCGTCGATCAGCGGGAGGCCCCGGAGGTGGACCGTCCAGTCCTCCCCCGCGAGGATCGCCTCGGCGATCCGCTGGAGGCGCGCCTCCTGCCCGACCCACCGATCGGTCAGCTGCCGGAGCTTCTCGGGGGACGGGTGGATCATGGCCGGCCTCCCTATCGGCGCGCGAACGGCCGGGGTGAAGCGGCCGCCGACGGTCCGGTCGGTCGGGCCCCGGGGGGCTCCTCGCCCGTTGCTTGTGCGGGGGGTCCGGCTAGGCTTCGACGCCATGTTCCCCGACGTGAACCCGACGCTCCTGCCCCGCCTCGCCCGGCAGACCGACTCCCGCATCCTCGTGGTGGTCATGGACGGGCTCGGAGGGTGCATCCTGCCCGGCACCCCGACCGCCCTCGAACGCGCGAAGAAGCCCCACCTCGACCGGCTCGCGACCGAGGGGGCCCTCGGCCGGCAGATCCCCATCGCCCCCGGGATCACCCCCGGCTCCGGGCCCGGGCACTTCGTCCTCTTCGGGTACGACGCCTTGACCACGGAGGTGGGGCGCGGCGTCCTCGAGACCATGGGGCTCGGCGTCCCGGTCGCCCCCGGCGACGTGACCGCGCGGGCCAACTTCGCCGACGTCGGCCCCGACGGCCGGCTCACCGACCGCCGCGCCGGCCGCATCTCGACCGAGGAGTCCACGCCGCTCGCGAAGGCGCTGAACGCCGCGATCCCGGCCATCGAGGACGTGAAGATCGAGATCCACCCGGGCCTCCAGCACCGATTCGCGCTCGTCCTGCGCGGGCCCGGGCTGGCCGACGCGGTCTCCGACACCGACCCCCAGCAGGAGGGCCTCGCGCCCCTCGATCCGGCGCCCCTCTCCCCCGCCGCCGCCAAGACCGCCCGCGTCACCAAGGCGTTCCTCGAGCGGGCCGCCGCGTTCCTCAAGGCCCGTACGAAGGCGAACGCGGTCCTCCTCCGCGGCTTCTCCGGCCGCCCCGTGATGCCCACGCTCCTCGAGCGCGCCCAGCTCCGCCCGGTCGCCATCGCCGCCTACCCCGCCTACCTCGGCGTCGCCCGCATCCTCGGGATGGACGTCGCCCCCGGCGTCTCCCCCAAGAGCACGGTCGCCGACGAGGTGACCGCCCTCGAGAAGGCCTGGGCCGGCCCCTACGACTTCTTCTTCCTCCACGTGAAGGGCACCGACTCCGCGGGCGAGGACGGCGACGAGGACCGCAAGGCCCGCGTCATCGAGGAGTTCGACCGCGAGCTCCCGCGCATCCGCGCCCTGCGGCCCGACGTGATCCTCATCACCGGCGACCACAGCACGCCCGGACCCCTCAAGGCCCACTCGTGGCACGGGGTGCCCTTCCTGCTCCACGGGACCTGGGTGGAGCCCGACGCCGCGACGCGCTTCGACGAGCCCTCCTGCGCCGCGGGCCGGTACGGCGGCTTCTTCCCCGCGCTCTCCCTCATGCCCGTCGCGCTCGCGTGCGCGGGCAAGCTCGCCAAGTTCGGCGCGTGAGCCCGGCCCCCCATGGGCCTGCGGCCCAGGCACCCCTCCTCCCCGAGGCGTCCGAGGCCCCGCCCTCCCGTCTCGGCACGATCTTCCTGGCGCTCGGGATGGGGCTGTGGATCACGGCCTTCATGCCGAGGCCGAACGTCCTGGGCACGCTCCCGGCCTTCGTGTGCCTGCTCGCGCTCGCCGAGCGCTGCCGCAAGACCCGCCACGCCATCGGCTACGTGCTCCTGTTCGGCGCCGTGGGCGTCGGGTTCGGCTACCGCTGGCTCGCGCTCACGGTACGCACGTTCGGCGAGCTCGACGAGCGCATCGGCGCCGCCTCGGTGCCGGTGTCGTGGGCGATCCTCGCCGTGTACGGCATGGCGGGCACGATCCACGGGGTGCTGTTCGTGTGGCTCTACCGGGTGATGCTCCGGGGCCCGCGACGCCCGCACCCCCTCGCCACCGTGATCGTCTTCGTCGCGTGCGAGGCGCTGCCCCTCCGCTTCCTGCCGTGGATGGCCGGGTACGGCGCCGTCGAGGTGACGCCGCTCCGGCAGGTCGCCGAGTGGGGGGGCGTGTCCCTCGTCTCGATCGGCATCCTCTCGTTCGCGGCGCCGCTGCACGAGGCGCTCCGCTGGGCGCTCGCCGACGATCCCGCGCGCCCCGCCCGCCTGAGGGCGGCCGCGGTCACCCTGGCCGTCGGCCTCGCGCTCTACGGCGGGGGATGGTGGCGCGCCGCCGCGATCGAGGCGGAGGACGCCGCCGCGACCGCGCGGCTGCGCGTGGGCATCGTCCAGGCCAACGTCGGCAGCCAGCTCAAGCGCCGCGCCGAGCGCAACGGGATCGACGAGCGGGGGCGCAACCGCGTCGCGTACGAGCGCGGCTCGCGCCGCGTCGCGGAGCAGGGCGCCGAGCTCATCGTGTGGCCCGAGACGGCCGTCGTGGACGGGCTGCGCGTCTGGGACGCGCGCGCGGGCAAGGCCCTGCCCGCGTCCGCGACGGACCGGCTGCTGCGCGAGGCCGGCTACGGATTCCTCGGCGAGCTCGGGCAGACGCGCGCGCTGCTGCTCGGCGGGTACGCGGACGAGGCGGCCCCGTCGGAGGGCGGGAGCGGCCCCTCCGGCGGAGGGGGGGGGCGCGGGGGGGGGATCCTGCGCTTCAACGTGGGGGCGTTCCGCGCGCCGGGCGCGGCGTCGTGGGCGCTCTACCGGAAGGTGAAGCTGATCCCCTTCGGCGAGTCCATGCCCGGCTCGCAGTGGATCCCCTCCCTCGCGAACCTCCTGCCCCAGGGCTTCCACATGAGCGCGGGGACCGACGACCAGCGCGCGTTCCCCTGGACCGCGCGGGGGCTCACCCTGCTCCCGTTCATCTGCTACGAGGGCCTTGCGCCCGAGCTGCTGGCCCGCCTCGCCGACGGCGTGCGCCCCGACCTGCTGGTCAACCTGACGAACGACTCCTGGTTCGGCGACACCTGGGAGCCCCACCAGCACCTGCACTTCTCGCGCTTCCGCGCCGTCGAGCACCGCGCGCCCATGATCCGCTCGACGAACACGGGCGTCAGCGCGATCGTGTCCGCCACGGGCGAGGTCCTCGAGCGGCTGCCCTACGACACGGAGGGCACGATCGTGCGCGACGTGCCGCTCGTCCACCGCGACCGCACGCTCTACGCGCGCATCGCGCCGTTCGTGCGCTGGATCCTCGGCGTCGCGGCGCTGCTCTGCGTCTTCGTCACGCGGGTGCGCCGGACGGCGTAGCGGGGGCCTCGAAGGCTCCGCCGCCGTGGTCTCCCGTGCCCGTCCGGGTATCCTCCAGGCGATGGTCGCGATGAGCCAAGACGAGCTGGCGCGCCGATTCGCGGAGGCGGATCGGATGGTCGTCCTCCTGCGCCGTGCCACGCTCGACATGCAGGAGGCGGGAACGTTCGTCTTCGCGGAGCGCCGACGTGAACTTGAACGATCCCGTCTCGACGGCGCTCCTCGTGGCGCAGGCGCTGGACCGGGAAGGCTGCCGCTACGCGCTGATGGGCGGCCTGCTGATGGCGGCGTACGGCGAGCCCCGCGAGACCCGTGACGCGGACATCGCCGTCGTCGATCTCTCGGTCGACCGTGCCAGGGCGCTCCTGCAGGCGGCCGGCGTCGAGTGTCTCGTCGCGATCCGCGACGGTGGGGTGACGTTCGGCGGGCTGTCCGTCGGCCGCCTGACGCTGGTCGGGGGTGACGAGCACCTCGGGTTGAACGTGCTCGACATCGTGCGCACGCGGAGCCCCCGCTACGACCTTGCGGCCATGAGCCGCTCCCTTCGGGTGCCGCTCAGAGGCCACTCGATCCGGGCCCTCTCCCCCGAGGACTTCGTGATCTTCAAGGCCCTCGCCACGCGCGACCGCGACCTCGACGACGCCGCCTCGGTCCTGCGGAGGTCGGGGGAGGAGATCGACCTGGCCCTCATCGACCGCGAGGTGGACCTGCTCTCCGCCGAGATCCCCGACTTCGACGTCCGCGCCCACTGGGCGACGATCCGGGCCCGCGGAGGCCGATGACGGGGACGGGGAGGGCGGTCGGGTCCGCCGTCGCCGTCCGCCCGAGGGCGATCACGCCGGGGGCCTTTGGCGTCGGGGCTTGCGCGCCCGCCTCGGCACGAACGGGAGCGCTTCGTCCACGAAGGTCCTGTAGTCGGCGGTCAGCTCCTCCCCCTTGCGGATCCGACGCAGGGCACGGAAACGTCCGTCTTCGCCCGCCTCCACGTTGGGACGGTCCGAGTGGTTCACGTACCACCCGACGGAGAGCCCGTTGAGCGACGGGGGCACGCCGAGGCGGTCGCCCCACACCATGCCGAAGTCCTCGTACAGCGCGCGGATCGCCGCGGGAAGCCTGCGGATGGCGGCCCGCGACACCCACACGACGCGTTCGCTCTCGCCTCGGAAGACCAGCGTCCGCGCCGGGATGGCCCGGATCGCCCGCACGCCGACCCCGTGGGTGCGCGACCGCGCGATCCGGGCGTAGACGTGCTCGTGGGGCGGGCGTTGCGGCACGGGTCGAGAGCCGGGCGGGGGGGGCGGGGCCGGCTCAGCGTACCCGCAGCACGGCGGCGCTCATGGCCGCGAGCTTCTCCTCCGCCAGCGGCGCCGTGCAGACGGGGTTGTCGGAGAACGTCGCGAAGCCGCAGTCCGTCGTGACGAGGACCCGATCGCGGCCGAAGAGCCCGACGGCGCGCCGCACCCGGGCCTCGATGTCCTCCACGGCCTCGCACCGCGGCGCCTTGGGGTTCACCACGCCCACCCCGATGCGGCTCGCGTCGGGGAGGCCGCGCAGGAGCCCCATCTCGCCCGCCCGGGGGGTGCAGAGCTCGAGGAGGTAGGCGCCCACGTCGAGGGAGGCGAGGTGCGGGAGCAGCGGCCCGTAGTCGCCCGTCAGCGCGGCCGACTCGTCGGGGGTCCAGTTGCCGCGGCACACGTGGATCGCGAGCCGCTCCCGCGGTGCGCCCGCGGTGACGGCGCGGAACAGGTCGCGCGCGAAGGCGAGCTCGGGCTCGGCCTCGCCGCGCTCGGAGAGGGCGCCGCACATGAACGTGCGGCCGCCGCGGCGACCCGCGTGGACCACCTCGGAGAGGACGGGCTCGTCGATCTGCACCAGCGACGCCCCCGCGTCGAGCAGGTCGAACAGCTCCTCGCGGAGCACCTTCACGACGTCCTCCGCGAGGGCCGCCCGCGAGGCGTAGGCCTTGTCCGTGACGCACTCGAGCCACAACATCCGGCTCAGGAGGTAGGGGCCGGGGATCGCGACCTTCACGGGGCCCGGGCCCAGGCTGCGCAGGAACTCGAGCTCGCGCAGGGCGAAGGGCTCGCGGCGCGCGAGGGGCCCGAACACCGCGGGGTGGCGCACCTGCTCCGCGGGGACGTCGAGCGACCGGAACTCGGCCGCGAGCCGCTCGGGGTGGTCCACGAGGGGCAGCAGGTCGGTGAGCGGGATCATCTGGCAGTTCTCGAGGTGCGAGCCCACGAAGCTCGCGTACGCGTCGCGGCGCTGCTCGCCGTCGGTCAGCACGTCCACGCCGGCGCGCCGCTGGGCCCCTACCGCCAGCCGCACGGCGTCGTCGGCGGTGGCCTGGAACTCGTCCTCCGACAGCCGGCCCTCGAGCCGTTCGTGGAGGGCCTGCAGGAGCCATCGGGGCCGCGGCCAGGACCCGATGCCGAACACGGAGAGCGGCGCCACGGCCGGCGCGGGGGGCACGGCCTTGCTGC
>CAZJJQ010000142.1:0-8570 GCA_964546345.1 uncultured Planctomycetales bacterium | reverse complement strand
AGCTGAGGCGTCATCCCGCGGAGCCCGGGGCCGGGGACGGCGCCGGTGCGGCCGAGCGCGGCGGCGAGCCGGGCGGCGGGAGCGGGCTGCCGTCGGCGGGGGAGGAGCCCCTCGCGTTGCGCGAGGCCCAGCGTCGCTTCGAGGTGCGCTACGTGGAGGATCTCCTCGCGCGCACGGGCGGCAACGTCGCGGGCGCCGCACGGCTCGCGGGCATCAGCCGTCCCAACTTCCACAAGAAGCTCCGGACGCTGGGGGTCGATCCCACGCGCTTCAAGCGTGCCCATCGTCGAGGACGGGCCGCGGGACTGTAACGTGGGGGAGACGCCGCGGGAGCCTGGGGCCCGTCCGCCGTCACCCCCGGGAGGCATCGCATGCGCAAGGCTCCGGCCGCACTCCTCGTCCTCGCCCTCGCCGGCGTCCTCGCCTTCCTCCTGGCCCCGTACCTGAGCAGGGACGCGGCGGAGTCGGTCAACCTCTACTGCTCCGTGGACCAGGACCAGTACCTGCCCCTCGTGCGGGCCTTCCGGGAGGCCACCGGGATCGAGGTGAAGGACCAGGGCGAGACGGAGGCGTCGCGCAGCATCGGGGTCACCCAGAAGCTCGCGATGGAGAAGGACCATCCGGTGGCCGACGTGCTGTGGGCGAACGAGATCATGAACACCGTCTACCTGCGGGACCTGGGCGTGCTCGCGCCCCTGCCCGAGGGGGTGGCGACGGCGTTCCCCGAGGGGTGGCGGGACCCGAAGGGCACCTACGTCGCGTTCGCGGGCCGCGCCCGCGTGATCCTGGTGAACACGAGGCTCCTGCCGGACCCCAAGGACTGGCCCACGCGCGTCGAGGACTTCCTCGACCCGCGCTACGGCGGGCCCGGCCGCGCGATGGCGCTGGCGAAGCCCCTGACGGGCACCACCTACACCCACGCCGTCGCCCTGCTCACGCGCGATCCGGCGAAGGGGGAGGCCTTCTGGCGCGCGATCGCCGCGCGGGCCGAGAAGGGGGAGATCAAGGCGGCGTCGGGCAACGGGGCCGTGATGCAGCTCGTGTCCGATCCCGCCAAGGGCGTCGCGTTCGGGCTCACCGACACCGACGACGCGCGCGTGGCGGTCCAGAAGGGCGATCCCGTCGAGGTGATCTACCCCGACCAGGGCGAGGGCGGCATGGGAACGCTCGTGATCCCGAACACGGTGGCCCTCGTGAAGGGCGGCGGGCACCGTGCGGCCGGCGAGAGGCTCCTGCGCTGGCTCCTCTCCCCGCAGACGGAGCAGACGCTGGCCGCCGGGCCCATCGCGAACATCCCCCTGCGCGCCGAGGTGCCCGCGCCTGCCTACGTGAAGCGCCCCGGGACGGACTTCCGGCCGATGCAGGTGGACTGGGACGCGGTGGGCGCCCACCGGGACCGGTGGAACGACCTGCTCCAGTCGCTGTTCGCGGGTCGATAGCCCGACCCATTCAGGAAGGACGAGGCCGACGAGTGCGCCGATTGCACGGCAGGCACCCGTTGGGGCCCAGACATGCGGCCGGGGCGCGAAGCGAGCCCGACCTTTCCGACCGGTCGCGAAGCGGACGAGGGCGCGAGCGAGCGCAGCGCCCGAGAGGGAGGACGTGTTCTTGCACGGGCCGAAGAGGAAACGCCTCGCGGGTGCGACTTCGGCACGCAGGGGAGCCGTGGGATGCGCCCGGGCCGCGGGCACGGCCCCAACCTCGTCCCCCTCATGCATGGATCGGGCTGGAGCACGCGGCGGACGCGCGCGGGGGAGTACGCCCAACGGGATTCGAACCCGTGTTACCAGCTTGAAAGGCTGGCGTCCTAGGCCTCTGGACGATGGGCGCTCGGAGGCGACCGCGAGGCCCTAGGGTTCCCGCCGCCGCCCCGAAGTCAAGCAGGGGTCCACCTCGAGGGCGCGCGGCGGTACGCTCCGGGGGCGCGCCTCCGCGCCGGAGCCCGCCGTGCGCAAGCCCCCGCCCGAGCCCATCGACTACGTCCTCACCGAGCCCACGATCGAGCTCGCGCAGCTCCTCAAGAGCGTCGGCGCGTGCGACTCGGGGGGCGAGGCGAAGCACCTCGTCCAGTCGGGCGGGGTGCTCGTGAACGGGGCTCCCGAGCTGCGTCGCGGCAAGAAGCTCGCGGCCGGCGACGTCGTCGCGGCGAAGGGGCGGGCGTGGCGCTGCGTAGCGGCCGGGGCGCGAGGTGGCGGCTGACGGTCGCCCGGACCCGGAGCGCCCGCCCCGGCCTCCGCGAGCCTCCCCCTCGGCGGATCCGCGCCTGCCTGTCCCCCGACCTCGACGTTTCGCGGGCACGACAGGCGAAAGAGCGAGGCCCCCGCCCTCCCCCTCGGCGGGCGGACCCTCCGCGTCACGGCGGGTCGGTCGGCGTCCGCTCCCCGCCCGTCCCGGGTCCGTCGTCGCGCCCCGGCGCGCGTGCCGACGCGCGGGGGTGGGCCGCGTCGTAGGCGCGCTTGAGCGACTCGAGCGTCAGGTGCGTGTAGACCTGCGTGGAGGAGAGGCTCGCGTGGCCGAGCATCTCCTGCACCTCGCGGAGGTTGGCGCCGCCCTCGAGCAGGTGCGTGGCGAACGAGTGGCGGAGCGTGTGCGGGCTCGTCCCCGCCGGGAGCCCGGCCGCGAGCACGTGTTTGTCGAGGATCCGCGCGATGCCCCGCGTGGTGAGCCGTCCGCCGCGCGGGTTGATGAACACGGCGGAGCGGTGCACGCGGACGCGCGCCCGCGACGAGGCGGCGAGGTAGGCCTTGAGCGCGAGGACCGCGGGCCCGCCGAGCCCCGCGAGCCGCTCCTTGCGTCCCTTGCCCTTCAGGAGCGCCGTGCCCTCCTCGAGGTCCACGTCGGCGAGGTCGAGGCCGGACGCCTCGGCGACGCGGGCGCCCGTGGAGTAGAGGGTCTCGAGCAGCGCCCGGTCGCGGAACGACGCCCAGTCCGCTCCCTGGGGCGCCGCCAGCAGGCGCTCGACCTCCGCCCGGGTGAGCACCTTCGGCAACGGGCGCCCGCGCTTCGGCACGCGCAACGCCGACGCCGGATCGACCCCGATGCGTCCGTCGGCCACCAGCCACCGGAAGAAGGCGCGGATCGCGGAGATCTTGCGCGCGACGCTGCGGACGTGGAGGCCGCGCTGGGTCAACGCGGAGAGGTGCCGCCGAAGCATGAGGAGGTCCACGTCCTCGACGGCGACCGGCGCCCGCTCCTCGAGCGTCGCCGAGAGCTCGACGAGGTCGCCGGTGTAGGCGCGGAGCGTGTGCGGCGACAGGTCGCGGACGGTGCCCTGGTGGTGCAGGAACGCCTCCACGTCCTCGAGCAGCGACCTCGGGCCCGTCACGGCCGGCCTCCGAGAGGCTGTGAAGGAATCGGAGACTCCGTCACGGCCTCGAAGGGCGGGCCCGAAGGGACCGCCCGCCGAGCGGGTTTCCGGGGGGCTTGGCCCCCCCGAGACCGAGCGAAGGCGATTTCTTCACGAGCTCCGAGCCCGACGCCGAGGACCGCCTCCGCGAGCGCACGGCCCTTGTCGAGGGTCTCGACGCGCTCCTCCTCCGGGTCGCTCCCGAGCGTGATCCCGCCGCCCACCCGATAGGAGAGGCGTCCCCCCGAGACGCAGATCGTGCGGATCGCCACGGCGAGGTCGAGGTCGCCCCCCTCGTCGATCCAGCCGATGGCGCCGCAGTAGGGGCCGCGCCCCTGCGCCTCGAGCGCGTCGATGGCCACCATCGCCTCCACCTTCGGCGCGCCCGTGACGCTGCCGGGCGGGAAGGCGGCACGCACGAGGTCGAGGCCCGTGCGTCCTCGTGCGAGCCGGCCCGTCACCACGCCCACCGCCTGGTGGACCGTCGCGTACCGTTCGAGTCGGCGGGCCTTCTCGACCCGCACGGAGCCCGGGCGGCAGACGCGCCCGAGGTCGTTCCTCGACAGGTCCACGATCATGGCGAGCTCCGCGCGGTCCTTCTCGCTCGCCTCGAGCTCGCGCCGGCGCAGGCGGTCGCCGGCGCGGTCGGCGCCCCGCGGCCGCGTGCCCTTCATCGGCCGGGTCTCGGCCCGGTCTCCGTGGAGGGCGAGGAAACGCTCGGGGGACGCGCACAGGATCGCGCGCCCTCCGCCCACGTCGAGGTAGGTCGCGAAGGGCACCGGGCTCCGCCGCACGACCCGCTCGAACAGCGTCGCCGCGGGCAGGGAGGTCGTGCCCTCGAACCGCTGGGAGAGGTTCGCCTGGAAGAGGTCGCCCCGGCGGATGCGCCGCTGCACCTCGGCCACGAGGCGCCGGTAGCGGGCGGGAGGGAGGCACGCCAGGACGGCGTCGCCCCCGCCAGGCGGGGCCTCCGTCTCCGCGGGGCGGGGCGCGGCCCCGAGCCGTTCCCTCAGCCGCGCGATCGCGGCCCGGGCGCCGCGACGCGTGGGGGCCGTGCCCGCGAGCCAGGCCCGGCCGGTCGGGTGTTCCCAGGCGAGGACGGCGTCGTACCGCGCGAAGGACAGGGCCGGGAACCCGTCGGGCGCGGGGCGGGAGGGGGGGGTGGCCTCGACGGCGGAGCGCAGCTCGTAGCCGAAGGAGCCGAACCAGCCGCCGGCGAACGGGATCCGCGGACCCACCCGCAGGACCGCGCGGGGCGCGCGGGCCGCGAGGGCGCCGAACGGGTCGGATCGGCCGCGCGTCCCCCCGCGGACGCTCGAGCGTCGTTCGACCGGATCGGAGGCGAGGAAGGACCATCGCGCCAGGTCGGCCGGCCCTCCGGCGGCCCACCGAAACGCCACGCGGGGGCGGTGACGGAGCCTCCGGAACGCCTCGAGGGGGGGCGGCGCGTCGGGGAAGGGAACGACGATCGAGGTCCAGGGGGAGGTGGGGGGGCGCGGGGGCACGACCCCATCCTACGGGTGGGGGGGCCGGCCCGGATCCGTGGGGGTGCCGAGGGAACGAATGGCGTGGGGTTTGCGTCCCTCAGGGCGCCCGCACGGCCTTCCGGCGACCCCTCGTCCACGGGAGGGTCCCGAGCGGGCACCCGCCCCGCTACAATCCACGGCCCCCGGCCGAGGAGCGCTCCATGTCGCGTCCGCTGCGCCTTCCCTTCTCCCGTTCGATCTCCCTCGCCGCCCTCGTCGCAGGGCTCGCGTGGGGCCCCGCCCTCCGGTCCTCCCTCGCCGACGAGCCGATGCCCGGCAAGCCGGCGGATCCGAAGCCGGCCGACCCGAAGCCTGCGGAGCCGCCGACCCCCGCCGACCCGGCGAAGCCCGCGGACCCGAAGCCGAGCGAGCCGCCGGCCCCGGCCGACCCGGCGAAGCCCGCCGATCCGAAGCCCGCGGACCCCAAGCCTGCCGACCCCGCCGTTCCGCCGCCCGCGGCCGACAAGGATGCCGTCCTGCTCTCCGACGCCCTGCAGGAGCTCACGCGCCTGAAGGAGTACCTCAAGAAGCCGAAGGCGGACAACCAGGACATCATCGCGTCCCTCGAGGCGTGCGAGAAGGCGTACCACCACGTGACGCCGAACGTGCCCGTCGCCGACCCCGCGGGGCAGACCGCGTTCGAGAAGGACCGCGAGGCGTTCTGGAAGGAGGCCGAGAAGCTCTTCGTGGACGCGCTCGAGCTCGTGCGCGTGCGGCCCAACACGGCCGCCAACGAGCGCGACGACGTGAACGTCAAGGCCGCCCAGATCCTCGGCAAGACCCGCCCCGGCGTCACGAAGGCCATCATCAGCGTGCTCGAGACCAAGGTCTTCAAGGCGAAGACCTACACTCCTCCCACCACGCTCTACGACGAGGCGTTCAAGGCCATCGGCCTGCTCAACGACCACAAGGACGGCTGGGCGTACTGCACGGAGTGGATCAAGTACGACAACCAGCCGGTCGTGGTGGACCGGATCAAGGCCGCCTTCGACGCCCTCGCCCTGTTCAAGGACGTGAAGGGGGCGGCTCGCAAGCCGGCCGTCGAGAAGATCATCCGCACGTTCTCCGGCGTGGAGCACGGCGCCGAGGTGAACAAGTCGAAGGAGGACCAGGCGCAGAAGCGCGTCTGGGACAAGATCAAGCCGGCCGTCATCAAGGCCCTCCAGGCCCTCTCCCGCGAGCCGAAGGGCACCGACGGCAACCTGCTCGCCAACGTGAAGGCCTTCGAGGCCTGGTTCCGCGACAACGACAACGCGCGCAACCCCGCCTGGGTCGAGGCGAAGCCCGAGCCCGCGCCGGGCGGCCCCAAGTGAGCCGGCCGCCCAGCCCGTGACGGCGCCGTCCTCCCCTCCTCATGCCTGACGCGTTCGGTCGTCGCCGGCCCGCCGAGAGGGCTCCCATCGGGCCGGCGATCGCCCTCGGGCTATGCACGGCGGTCCTGGTCTTCACCGGGCTCGTCGCGGCGACCTCGTGGGGGCGATCTCGCGGCGCGGCGCCCACGGCTCCGGGCAGGCTGCCGGGGGTCGAGCGGGAGGTGGACCTCTGGGTGGGGGAGCTCTCCCCCGGGGTCAAGGCCATCCTCGCGTCCGAGTGGAACCAGCCCGAGTGGGATGCGCGCCACGACGAGACGCTCAACGACGGCCTCGGGCTCGTCGGGAAGGACCGTCGCGCCTTCTACCAGCTGCTGCTCTGCAACACCACGGAGGCCGAGGTCACCGTGCCCGTCCGCGACGGGGCCCTGGTCCTCCTCGACCCGCAGGGGGAGTCCCTTCGCCTGTCGAGCCTCGCGCCGATCCTCCGACGCTCGCTCCCAGGGGGCGGGGGCGCGCCGGGCGCCGCGGAGTCTCCCCAGGCCTCCACCCTGCGGGCCCTGGGCGCGCATCTCGAGGAGGTCGTGCTGCCGCCGGGGCGGATGACCCGACATCCGGTCGCCTTCGCGCGTCGCGTCCCCCTCCGCGACCTCACCTCCGTCGCCTCCGCGGACGGGACGCGCTTCCACCCGCGTCGAATCCTCGAGACCGCCTGGGCAGGCCTCCTGCACTCTCCCCGCACCTCCGACCTCCGGGACCTCTAGCCCTCCATGCCGCACGCTCCCTCCGGACCGGCCCCGTCCCCGCGCGAGACTCCCGACCGGGACCGGCGGCCCGCCACCCCGGGCGGCGTCCCGCCCATCCTCGGTCCCGTGCCCGGAGCCCCGGAGCGGGAGGAGGTCGCCCCCGAGGGCCAGCGGTTCCGCCGCCCGGAGCGTCCCGCGACGCCCGCCTCCGACGCCAGGGGGCCGCGTTCGTACGAGCCCGACGGCGGTGCCGAGGTCCGGCTCGCCACGCCGCTCGGGGACGCCGCCGCTCGGAGCGTCGAGCCCCTCGCCGCGCTCGCCGCCGCGTTCCAGGCCAACGCGGAGGCCCTGAGCCGTTCGCAGGAGATGCAGGCCGAGCTCGGGCGCGCCCTGCAGCGGGCCGACCGCAGCGAGGTCATGATCCAGTCCACGGGGGCGCTCAACGAGACCTTCAAGGGCCTGACCTCCGTCCAGCGCTCCCTGCTCCAGCGCGTCGAGACCGCGGAGGAGGCGTCGAAGTCGGGCCGGTGGTTCCTGCCCCTCCTGGTGCTCGGCGCCCTCGCCGTGACCGGCGCGGCCCTGGCGCTCGTGGTCCACAAGATGGACGACGTCGAGGAGCGCGTGGTCGGCAACGCGGACCTCGCCACCCAGCTCCACGCCTCGCTCACCCAGGGGGTGAACGAGGGCCGCACCAACGCCGAGGCCGCCTTCGCCGTCGAGCGCCGCGTGTTCGAGGAGCGGGTCTCCCGCCTGGAGGCCGACCTCGCCGGGGTGCGGGCCGAGCGCGACGCCCGGGCGTCGGAGCTGAAGGAAGCCTCGAGCACCCTCCAGGGGCTCCAGGGCGAGGTGATGACGGCCCGCGCCGACTCCCTGCGCGCCCGCGCCATGGAGGAGGAGCTCGCGCGGCTCCGCGTCGAAGGGGCGTCGAAGGACCCGGAGCTCGACCGCCTCAAGCGCGAGCTGGCCGAGGAGAAGCGCACGAACGCGGGCCTGCGGCAGCGGCTCGCCGACCTCGGCATCGGCCGGGGGGCCCCCGACCCGGCTGCCGAGACCCCGCGCCCCGAGGAGGCCGCCGCCGCGCCCGCGGCGTCCCCGGCGGACGATCCCGCCCTCCCCCGCGACCGGGGCGGCGTGGAGCGCGCGAAGACCCGCATGAACGAGCTCCTGCAGGGGGCCGCCGCCGGACGACCCGACTACCTCCAGATCGTCTCGCTCGGGGGCAACGGCGGCACGCGGCTGACCCAGGTCATGGCCGCCCGCTACTCCGCGAGCGGCAAGCTCATGAGCTACTTCAAGGCCAAGGACCTGCGCGTGAACGTGGATCGCAGCCGCCGCGTGGTCGAGCTCGTGTTCACCGACGGGGCCATCGAGTACGCCGGGAACAGCCTGCCCTTCGCCGGCGGCACCTACACCGCCGTCGTCGCCGAGGGCGACCAGGTCGCACCCTGGGCCCAGAGCGGGCTCTCCTTCGTCGCGATCAAGTAGCCCTGCCCGGAGCGCCTCCGTGGACCCCCTCGCGAGCCTGGCTCTCTCGGCGGCGGCGGGCGTCGCCGTCGGCTGGCTGGCCCACCGCCTCGTCGCCGCGCGGGACGACGCCGGGGCCGAGCGGACCCGCCGCGCCGCGCTCGAGGCCGAGGCCGAG
>CAZJJQ010000141.1:5245-8583 GCA_964546345.1 uncultured Planctomycetales bacterium | reverse complement strand
CGCCGGGCGGGCCGCGCGGCCCACCACGCGGACGCCTCCCCCTCCGCGAGCACCTCCGCGAGCGTCGCCGCGTCGGGAAAGCGCCGCGCCGGGTCCTTCTCGAGGAGCGTCCGCAGCACCTCGTCGAAGAACGCCGAGATCGGCGGATGCACCTCGGACGCCCGACGCGGCACCTCCTGCAGCTGCCGGCGCATCACGACGCGCAGGTCGTCGGAGCCGAACGGGTGGCGGCCCGTGGCCAGCTCGTACAGGGTCAGCCCCAGCGCGTACAGGTCGGCCCGCCCGTCGAGGGCCTCGTCGCCCTCGAGGAACTGCTCGGGCGCGGCGTAGAGCACCGAGCCGACGAAGGTGCCCGTCTGGGAGAGGCGCAGGGCCTCGTCCTTGAGCCGCGCGACCCCGAGGTCCATCACCTTCACGACGTCGCCGGGCGTCACGATCACGTTCTCGGGCTTCACGTCGCGATGGACGGCCCCCGCGCCGTGGATCGCCGCGAGGCCCTTGGCCGCCTCGCACCCCACGTGGCGGCAGAGCGCCTCGGGGACGCGGCCCAGCTCGTCGAGCATCGCGCGAAGCGTCTGCCCCTCGACCACCTCCATCACGAGCAGGCGGGCCGACCCGCCCTCGCCGTCGGCGACGTCGCACGCGCCGTAGGTCCGCACGACGTTCTCGTGCCGCAGCCGTTGCCCGACGTGGCCCTCGCGCTCGAAGCGCCGGACGAAGCCCTCGACGCCCGCGAGATGGGGGTGGATCTCCTTCACGGCCACCCGCGCGCCGGCCGGCAGGCCGAAGCCGGGCTCCGCGGTCTCCGCGAGCCACACCGTGCCCATCCCGCCCTTCCCGAGGGGGGAGAGGAGCCGGTAGGGGCCGAGGGTGCGGACGGTCATGGGTGCCTGGGCCGAAGGCCCCTAGGGGGCGCGGAGAGGCGACGGGAAGGGGGGGCGGGGCGGGCGAGGGAACGGGACCCGTCCCTATCGACCATCCTCGCCTCCGCCTTGCCCGGGACGAAGGGTCCCCCGCGCCCGCGGACGGAGTCCGGCCCGGATCGAGGCCGGACGCCGCTTGGCGGCGTCGGCGGGACCGCGCACACTGCGCGGATGGGACGCATCTACGTGGGCCTCGCGGCCTGGAACCTCCTGTTCCTGACGAGCGCGGCGGTCCTCGGCTTCCTCCGGGGCTCGGCGGTGGCCCCCCGCGTCCACTTCTTCACCGGGCTGTTCGCCGCGATCTTCTGCCTCCTCGTCCACGCGATCGTGTTCGCGCACTTCATCGGCTCCGGGAAGTGGATCAAGAAGGGGGCGGAGGCCGCCTCCCTGCCCGACACCGACGCCATCGTCAAGCGCACGAAGCGCTTCAAGGGCAAGGTGTTCCCCTTCGCCCTGTTCTCCATGCTCCTGGTGCTCGCGACCGCGGTGCTCGGCGGCGGCGCCGATCCGGCCCCGGGGGCGGCGCCCGACGCCGCGCGCGCGGTCTCGCCGGTGGTCCACCTCGTCTTCGCGCTGCTCACGCTCGCGATGAACGTGATGGCCACCCTCATGGAACGGTCGGCGATCCTCGAGAACGGGGCCCTGATCGCCCGGGTCGGGGTCGCGAACCAGGCGCGCGTGGAGGCGGGCATCCAACCCTCGCTGCGGCCCACGGCCGAGCGCGAGGCGGTCCGCGCCGCGCAGAAGGTGTTCTTCTTCCTCGCCGCCAACGTCTGGCTGCTGTTCTTCTACCGCTGGAAGGTGATGCGCCGTCCCGACGAGCCCTGGCTCCCCTATGCCATCGGGACCGTGGTGCTCACCCTCCTCGGCCTGCGCATCCGGTGGCGCGACGAGCCGTCGGCGCCGTCGGCGCCGCCCCCGTCGCCGCCCCCCGCCTGACCTCCCCCCGCCGCCCGACCTACCGCGCCGACGCGTTCGACGGGATCATCGGCAGGAGGTTGCCCATGGCGCCCGCGACGAGGCGCAGGAACCCGTGGTCGTCCTTGCCGAAGGCGTCCACCTGGTCGCTGTCGAGGTCGAGCTGGCCGACGACCTTCCCGTGGCTGCGGATGAGGACGACGATCTCGCTGCGCGTGCGGGCGGAGCAGGCGAGGTAGTTCGTGCGCACCCGCACGTCGGGGACCACCTGGTCCTTGTCCTCCGCGACCGCCGTCCCACAGACGCCCGTGCCCACGGGGATGCGCGTGTGCTCGGTGGGGGGGCCGACGTAGGGCCCGAGCTCGAGGGTGTCGCCGTGGAGCCAGTAGACGCCCACCCAGCCCGCCTGGGGCAGCGCCTTCGCGACCTCTTCGACGGCGACCTGGGCCAGCTCGTCCCGGTGCTGCTTGCACTGGATGCACGAGGACAAGGCGGTCAGAACCGGAGCAGCGTCGGGCACGTGGGGGGCCTCGGGGTCGGCCCGCCATTCTGTCCGGGCCCTCGCCCTTCGCCAGCGGTACGCCGGGTGTACCCTCCACCTTCGGGGCCCGCCGGGGTAGGGTGCCGTCATGAAGGTCTTCATCGCCGTGGACATGGAGGGCGCGACCGGGGTCGCGCACCGCGAGCATCTCCTCCCGGGGGGCAACGACTACGAACGCGCCCGCCGCTGGCTGACCGGCGACGTGAACGCCGCCGTCGAGGGCGCCGTGGCCGCGGGCGCCACGGAGGTCTTCGTCAACGACGGCCACGGGAACATGCGCAACCTCCTCCTCGACGAGCTCCACGAGGCCGCCCGCCTCGTGGTGGGGCCCGCGCAGGCGCGCAACAAGCCCCTCGTCCAGGTGACCGGCATCGAGGAGGGCGGCTACGAGGCCTGCCTGCTCGTCGGCTTCCACAGCCGCGCGGGCACGAAGGGCGGCCTGCTCTCCCACACCTGGGTCGGGATGCTCGTCCACGAGATCCGGCTCCAGGGCAGACCCGCCGGCGAGACGCTCCTCGACGCCGCGATCGTGGGCCACTACGGCACGCCGGTGGTCCTCGTGACGGGGGCCGACGACGTGATCCGCGAGGCGAAGGCCGACCTCGGGGCCGGGCTCGCGACCGTCGAGGTCAAGAAGGCCCTCGGGCCGTCCGCCTGCGCCACGCTGACGCCCAAGCGCGCGCAGGCCCTCATCCGTGCCGCGGCGGAGAAGGCGGTGCGCGAGCGCGCCAAGCGCAAGCCTTGGACCACCACCCCGCCGGTCACGATGGAGGTCGAGTTTCACCGCCGCGAGATGGCGACGCGCGCGCTCGACACCGGGCTCGGGGCCCCTCACCCGAAGAACGACCGCTGCGTGGTCTACAAGGGCCCGGACGTCCCCACGGTCGCCGCGCACGTGTGGCGCGGCCTCGAGGAGGCGATGCGCGAGGACGGCAGCTTCCTCAAGTAGCGACGGG
>CAZJJQ010000141.1:0-5145 GCA_964546345.1 uncultured Planctomycetales bacterium | reverse complement strand
CGCGGCCTCGAGGAGGCGATGCGCGAGGACGGCAGCTTCCTCAAGTAGCGACGGGGGCCAAACAAAGAAGAGGCGAGCCTTTGCAGGCCCGCCTCTCCAGATCCGACGGGGCCGACGCCCCGAACTCGGACACCGATCCCTAGAGGTCCTGAGGGCGCATCGCTCGACATCCCCGGGACCCTCATCGGCCGCGCCGCGGGCGCATAGTGGCCGTGGAACGGGGCCCGGCGTGGCTTCGCCGTTGGGTCCTTCCGCCTGCGCGTGGCGTCCAGCGCCCGCGGAGCAAGCGGCCGGGGATGGACGAGGGAGGCCGAAGGACCTCGTTCTCAGGCTCCTTCCCCCCTCGCCGGCCCCCGTGCCCCCTTCCCAACAAAGAAGAGGCGAGCCTTTGCAGGCCCGCCTCTCCAGATCCGACGGGGCCGACGCCCCGTATACGGAAACCAGTCCCTAGAGGTCCTGAGGCCGAACCGTCCCGCGCCCGTTCGCCTTGCAGCGGCCGATCGCGGTCTTGAGCATGTTGCCGACCTGCGCGCTCACGGCGTCGACCAGGTCGCCGGCCGCGCGGACGCCCGCACCGCGGATCACGTCCTTGACCTTGCTGCCGACGACCAGGTTGCCGCCCTTGGCCGCCTTCGGGGCCTTCTTCGCCTTCGCCATGGTGGAGAGATCTCCTTGGAAGTGTTGAGAGACGGGGTCCTAGCGGCCTTCCAAGCGCAACCGAAGGACCTCGGCGGGGACGCTCGGAATCGCTTCCTTGTGCGCGGATCCGCCTGGAACGCGGTGAAACGTAGCACGCGCCGCCCCCCATCCAAGGAATTCATTTTCGCAATGGGGGCCCATGGAGTCGCGAATGGGCGCCCGAAGGCGAGGTCGGAGCCGACCGACACCCCTGCCAGACGGCTGAAAACCGCCGATTCCAGGGGGTTGTCCCTCCGGTCGGCGGCGGGGGCGGCGCGCGCTGTTCGCCAGCCGTCGTTTGGGGCCCGATTTCGCAGGAATCCATCCGGGCCCTAGCGGCGCGCCCGCCTCCCCCCGCGCCCCCCACCTCCTCCCCCCGGTCCTGTCCCCCTCTCCGTCCCCGGCATCGGGTAGGGTGCGAGCCCGCCCCGGAGGCGTTCCGTGGTCATGCCGTCCCCCGTCCTGTCGCGCGAGCCGGTCATCCGGCTCACGAACGCGTTTCCGCGCTCCTACGAGAACGCCGTGGCGACGGCGCGCACCTGCTACTCCTCCAAGGGGATCGTCGAGACCGACGACGTCTCGGGCACCCCCGGCATGCCGGAGGAGAAGCGCCAGGCCAGGGTGGCCCAGCGGGACCGGATCGCGCGGTCGATCTACCAGGCGGGGCACCACACGACCCTGCAGCACGGGCACTTCCAGTTCGCGATGGAGGGGGTCTCCCGGCAGTTCCTGTGGTCGTTCCTCCACGCCCACCCCTTCTACAACAGCGAGCAGGTGAGCCAGCGGTACGTGGAGGTGAAGCCGGGGACGTACACGGTCCCGCGGCTCGCCGGGGAGGCCCTCGCGGTCTACGAAGCGTGCGCCGAGCGCCAGATGGCCGAGTACCACGACCTGATCGAGCGGCTGACCCCCCTCGTGGCCCGCACGTACTTCGGCATCTTCCCGGTCCGGGGGCGCGATCCCGGGAAGTGGAAGGGGGCGATCCAGAAGAAGGCGCAGGAGGCCGCCCGGTACGTGCTGCCCGTGGCGACCCACGCGGCCCTCTACCACACGGTGTCGGGCCTCACGCTCCTGCGCTACTGGCGGCTCTGCCAGACCTACGACGCGCCGAAGGAGCAGCGCTACGTCGTCGGCAAGATGATCGACGCCCTCCTCGAGCACGACCCGCTCTATCGGGCCATCCTGGAGGAGCCGCTGCCCCTCGAGGAGACGCCGGAGCACGTCTTCTACGCGGCCGCCACCGGGGGATCCTCGTCGCTCGGAGCCCTCCGCGACCGGTTCGCGGCGGAGTTCGACGCCTCGCTCGAAGGTCGCACGAGCCGCCTGATCGACTGGAAGCCGCAGAACGAGGAGTCGGTCGCCGCGGCCGTGCGGGAGGTGCTGGGGGTGCCCCGGGCGCTCCTCGGCGACGACGCGGCGCTCGCCCTCGTCCTCGATCCCTCGGGCAACGCCATGCTCGGGCAGAGCCTCAACGTCACGACGCTCTCGAAGATGTCGCGCGCCCTCTCCCACGCGTCCTACACCTTCCGCAAGCGCCTCTCCCACTCCGCCGACAGCCAGGACCAGCGCCATCGCATGACGCCGGCGTCGCGCCCGTGCCTGCCCGCCTACCTCTCCGACCGCCCCGACTACGTGGTCCCCGAGATCATGCTGGAGGACGACGGCGTCCGGCGGGTCTACGGCGACAGCATGGCGCGCACCTGGGAGGCCCTCGCGCGCCTGAAGGGGCTGGGCGTCTCCGACGAGGACCGCGCCTACCTGCTCCCCAACGCCGTGACGATCCGCTTCACCGAGTCCGCCGACCTGCTCCACCTCCACCACAAGCTCAAGATGCGCCTCTGCTACAACGCGCAGGAGGAGATCTGGCGCGCGAGCCGCGACGAGGCTTTGCAGATCTCCGAGGTGGACCGCCGGATCGGGCGGTTCCTACAGCCGCCGTGCACCCTGCGCGCGATGGCAAGGGAGGCGCCCATCTGCCCCGAAGGCGATCGTTTCTGCGGCGTGCGCGTCTGGAAGCTCGAGGTCTCCCAGTTCCAGCGGACGATCTGACGGCGCGTCCGAGGGCCCCCGCGTGAGGCCCGGGAGGTCCTTCGGGGGGCACCTCGCGGGACCCGGGGTGGCGGCCCCGGGAGGCGGGCCGGGGGGGGCTTCCGGGGGCGGCGGGGGCAGGGGGGGCGACGGAACCTGGCCCCTGGCAACGGGTTCCACCGGTCACGAACCGGACGAAACCTTTCGCCCTCCTCCTGCGTCTAACTCGGTGACAGGACAAACCAAACGCGAGATGAGCTGACCTCCTGCCCAACCCTCCCAACCCAACGCTCTCTTGCGGTTCTGCCCGAGCGCCCCACCTGTGAAGGTCGGGCGCTCGTTTTCTTGTTTCGCGGCTGGTTCCGCGGGCGCTGGGAGCGGGCCGTGAAGGGCGCGGGCCCCGTCGATGGACGGAGCGGCGGGTAGGCGTCTACGTCCCGGGCGCCCGCGGCGCCGCGACGGACGTTTCTCGTGGCTGGTTCCGCGGGCGCTGGGAGCGGGCCGTGAAGAGCGCGGGCCCCGTCGATGGACGGAGCGGCGGGTAGGCGTCTACGTCCCGGGCGCCCGCGGCTCCGCGACGGACGCTTTTCGCGGCTGGTTCCGCGGGCGCTGGCCGGGGGCTGCCCGTGCCCCCTCTACTTCACCGTCACCGCGATGCGGACCGGCGGTCGGGTCGCCCGCGCTACGCCGGGGAGATCCTTCACGACGAACAGCAGATGGGCGGGCCCGGGCGACCCGGCGACGGGGGCGCGCAGCCGGAACCGCGTGGCCGTGACCGTGCCCTCCCGCTGCGCCAGGATGTCGAACTCTCCCAGGGAGACCTGGCCCCCCGCGGTCTCGAGGAGCACCTCGAGGATGCCCCCGCTGGACGAAGACGGGAAGTGCGTCAGCGCCACCGTCGCGGTGCTGGTCTCGCGGGGCAGCGTGCCGTCCTCGGTCCACGCCGTCAGCACCATGGGCAGGGGGAGGAACCCCGGCACCGGCGGCGGAGGCGAGGGGGGAGCAGCCGGTGGTGGGGAGCGCACGAGGTCCGCCTCGGCCCGGTTGTCGTCGGGGGCCCGTTCGGTGGCGCGCACCGGGCGCACCTCCGCCCGGAGGCGCCAGCGCTCCATCGTCGGGTCGGGCAGCGGGACGCCGAGCGTGCCCGTCGCTTCGCGCGCCCCGTCGCCGAAGCCGAGGGCGCCGGAGGTGGTCATCTCCTTCCACGTTCCCCGGTCGTCGCGCACGGAGAACACGATGCGGAAGTCCGTGTCCCCCGCGGCTTTCACCGTCTCCCCCTCCCGGAGGACGACCTTCCAGGCCACCTGTGCGACCTCCGGGGCCACGTGCGTCGAGCGCAGGTCCGTGATCGCCAGGTCCACGATCGCCTCTCCGCCGTCCGCTGCGGGAACGGGCGCAGGCGCGGGCGGCGGAGGCGGGGCGGGGCTCGGGCGGGCGATCGCGACCGCGGTGCCTGCCCAGCGCACGGCCCGGTCGATGCGGTTGTCGCGCCGTTGCAGGACGTCCACCCACCCCGAGGGATCGACGATCAGCGCCAGAAGATAGTCGCCCGGCGGCAGCTCGGCGGGCAGCTCCACGTCGAACCCCACGCGCGTGGGGGTCCCCGGCGCGAGGCCGGCGACGAGCCGACGCGTCTGGAGCGGCAGCCACAGCCCCCGACCCGTCCCGTCCGCGCTCGCGAGCACGAGGGCCACGTCGAAGGCCGGCGCGGGGCCGGGGCCGCGGTTCGACACGGTTGCCTCGAGCCCCACGTCGCCCGGATCCGACCGGCGTCCCGGACGGGGCTCGAGCGACACGGCCACGAGATCTACGTTCGCGGCGGGAGCCGAGACGGTCAACGGCACCTCGGCCACGGGGGCACCCGCGGCGGTCCAGGGCAGGCGGCCGTCCGGGTCGGCGACGAGCCGGAGCCGGTAGGCACCGGGCGTCAGGTCCGCGGGCAGGGTGAGGCGCTCGGCCCACTCGGCGGCGCCGCCTGCGGGAATCGATCCGCCGAGCCTCCTCCGTGTGAGAGGCCGCTGAGCCCCCGACGCGCTCACGAGGACGGCTTCGATCTCGGCGTCTTCGAGCGTCCCCGGGCCGGTGTTCTGGATCCGGGTGGACACGTCCACGAGCCGTCCCGGGCTCGCCACGCTCTCGGCGCCGAGCACGGGTGGCTCGAGGCGTGCGGCGACGTCGGCGTCGAAACGCCCTTCGACGTCGAGGGGGATCCAGGTCACGTCGTTCTCGCGATCCGTCTGCGGCAGGCGGCCATCGGGATCGACGCGGACGGAGAGCCACGCCTTCCCGGCCGGCGTCGTGCGCGGCAGGCGGCCGTCGAGGACGACCTCGGCGACGCCACGGGCGCGCAGCGCCGTCACGTCCACGGTGGAGAGCGCGATCGGCCCGAGCGGCGCGGCCAGCTCGAGGCGCGCCGTGGTCGCTGGCGACCCTCCGTCG
>CAZJJQ010000140.1:0-8613 GCA_964546345.1 uncultured Planctomycetales bacterium | reverse complement strand
GTAGAGGCAGCGCAGCGCGGCCGCGGTGTCGAGGTGCACGCCGGCGGTGGAGCCGGCCCCGCCGGCGCCCCGGATCCCGGCCGCCTCGGCGTCGTCCGCCAGCGAGGGGTCGCCCGCGCGCGCCCGCGCGAGGATCTCCCGCATCGCGTGAGGCACGCAGGTCACGATCAGCCGGTCCCCCACGACGGCCCACGTCGGGGTGAAGGGGACGAGCCCGGCGTCGGGCGGTCCGTCGAGCTCGATCACGTGGAGCCGGGCCGCCGTCGTGGGGAGGACGCGGGCCTTCGCCAGGAGGTCGCCGGAGGACGTCCAGCGTTCGAGGAGCTCCGACAGGACGCGCTCGAGCGCAGCCTCGAACGCCGCGGGCTCCTTCACGCGTGCCACGAAGGCGACCTCCGGCAACGCGCCCCCCGTGGGCGGCGGCGTCACCCAGCACGCCTCGCGTCCCGTGAACCGTCCGAGGACCTCGCGTTCGAGCGAGACCCCGCTGGCGCCGTCGAGCCCCGCGAAGAACCGCCGGGCGTCGGCCGCCTCGTCGGCGTCGAAGGCTTCGAGCATCGCGAGCGCGCGCCCGAGCGCCGGCGCCAGCTCGAACCCCAGCTCGGCGTGGAAGAGGGTCGAACGCGGCGCGAGATCGAGCCCCGCGGAGGGGCCGGCTCCCTGGGTGAGCAGCGCGAGGAGCCCGCCCGCGCGCGGAGCCTCGAGGGCCAGACGCTCCACCACGCGCTCCCCCTGGAACGCGAAGCCGTACGCCGCGGCGCGCCACGCGCGCAGGCCGAGCATCTCCTCGAAGAAGCCGGGGAGCCATCCCTCGCCCTCCCCGAGGCGCTCGCGGAGCAACGCCAGGTTCACGTAGGCCCACGCGGGAGCGGAGGCGCCTCCCGTGCGTGCCCGCAGCGACGCGAACGCCTCCGAGGTGGCGAGGCTTCCGGGCCCGGGGCCGGTCGGGAGACGGCTCGCGAGCACGTCGTGGAGCCAGGCCACCTCCGTGGAGGCGAGCAGGGCCGTGCCGACGGTCAGGACGTGGATCGGGGGGGCGCCGGGGGCCGCCACGCGCCAGAGCCCGGCCTCGGGGGGCGCGGCGCGCTCCACCGTCGGGGCCCCGCCGTCCCCGGCGGCCTGGGTCCGTTCGAGGAACGCGACGGCGTGGGAGAGGTGCGCCCCGAAGTCGAGGAGGGCATCGACCCGGGGCGCGGTGCCCGCAGGACCGTAGCGCCACGCGACCGACAGCTCGCCGGAGAGCCCTTCGAGGCCGGCCAGCAGCCACCGCAGCGTGGGCGGGAGCGGACTCGCCGTGGAGTCGTCGCCCGAAGGCC
This sequence comes from uncultured Planctomycetales bacterium, assembly GCA_964546345.1. GTDB lineage: Bacteria > Planctomycetota > PLA2 > PLA2 > JAEUHO01 > JAYTCP01. Next base: position 7,297 of record CAZJJQ010000140.1, on the reverse strand, counting down.
CGACCGTCCGGCCCGCGGCTCGCCACACCGGGGCCAGGGCCGCCACCACCTCGGGCTCGGCGGCGAGGCGACCCAGCGCCGTCGCACGCACCGGGCCCTCCCACGTCGCGAGACGCGTGTCGATGCGGGCGCACGCGATCACGTCGGGCCCGAGCAGGCGCTCGAGGCGGAGCGTCTCGACGGGGTCCCCGGCGCGGGCGGAGAGGGACGCCGCGAGCGAGCCGAGCAGCGCGAGGGCGGCGACGCGACGGGCCATGGGCCTCCGGGCGCGCCCGCGCAGGGGCACCCCGACGGATCCTACCCTCGCGGGGGCCGCGGCGAGGCGCGGACCGAGGGCCCCGGGACGGCGCCGGGCTACGCCTTGGCGGCCGGCGCGAGCGTCCTCCGGATGCGCAGGAGCGCCTCCTCGATGTTCTCGAGGCTGTTCGCGAACGAGAACCGGAGGAAGCCCTCGCCGTACTCGCCGAAGCAGGTCCCCGACAGGCAGGCGACGCCCGCGTCGTAGAGCAGGCGGTGGGCGAGGTCGTTGCTCTTCAGGCCCGTGCCCGTCGTCTTCGGGAAGACGTAGAACGCGCCGTCGGGGCGCTTCACCTCGAAGCCGGGGATCGCGTTCAGCCCGTCCACGATGGCATCCCGACGACGACGGAACTCGGCGACCATGGCGGTGACCGCGTCCTGAGGGCCGCGGAGCGCGGCGACTCCGGCCCGTTGGACAAAATTGGCCGTGCAGCTGTTGCTGTTCACCATCAGACGCGAGAAGCGCGCCGCGCAGTCCTTGGGCATGACCCCGTACCCGAGGCGCCAGCCCGTCATGGCGTAGGTCTTGCTGAACCCGTCGAGGATCACCGTCTTTTCGCGCATGCCCTCCTGGGCGGCGATGGAGGCGTGGCGGCCGCCGAAGAGGATCCGCGAGTAGATCTCGTCGGAGAGGACGATCAGGTCGGGGTAGCGCCGCAGGACCGCCGCGATGGCCGGCAGGTCCTCCGGGGCCACGATGCCGCCCGTCGGGTTGCCCGGCGTGTTGAGGATGAGCAGGCGCGTCCGCGGCGTGACGAGGCGCTCGAGGGTCGCGGGATCGACGCGGAAGCCGTTGGCCGCCGTCAGGGGGAGCGGGACCCGCTTCGCCTGCACGAAGTCGAGCATCGACTCGTAGATCGGGAACCCGGGGTTCGGGTAGATCACCTCGTCCCCCGCCTCCACGAACGCGAGGAACGCGTAGAACATGATCGGCTTCGCGCCCGGCGTGACCACCACCTCGTCGGGGTGCGTCTTCACGCCGATGGTGCGTTCCGTGTGCTCCGCGATCGCCTCCCGGATCTCGATGAGCCCCGGCGCGGGCGTGTAGCCGGTGTGCCCGTCGCGCAGCGCCTTGGCGCCGGCCTCGACCACGTGCGCGGGGGTCGGGAAGTCGGGCTGCCCGATCTCGAGGTGGACGATGTTGCGGCCTTCGGCCTCGAGCTTCTTGGCCTTCGCCAGGACCTCGAACGCGGTCTCCGTGCCGAGGCGATCCATCCGGGCGGCGTACTTCATCGAACGGGCCCCCTTCCTGTCGGGGAGGACCGGCCCGTCGTGGACGGCGGGCCGCGGTGAGCTGCGGGCGCGAGGACCTCCGCCGTCCGGTGCCCCCTCCCGCGCGGGCACGACCCGTCGGAGACCCCGGCACCGACGGCGGTGGTGGAGCTGAGGGGATTCGAACCCCTGGCCTCGTGAATGCCATTCACGCGCTCTGCCAACTGAGCTACAGCCCCGGGCGCCACGTCGGAGCGCGGATTGTGCGGGACGATCCCGGAACGTCAACCTCCGCCGGGGGACCGGGGGGAGCAACGAGGACCGGCCATCCAAGGCGGGCACGGCGGAAAACGGACGGTTCCTTCTGGTCGGTTCGGTCGTGTCGTATGCTCTCGCCGTTCTTTTCCCTCTTGACCCGTGGGTCCAGCGTCCCCCGGGCTCCGCTCGTCGCGGAGCCCACGGACGCGGAAGTGGGGTGCGATTCCCCCGCGGACCCGCCGCTGTAACCGGGGACGACCCCTGCGACGAGATCGGGCGAAGGCCCGATCCGAGCCACTGCGCGTCGGCGAACGCCGAGCGTGGGAAGGCGCAGGGAGAGGACGATCCGGGAGCCAGAAGACCGACCCACGGGAGCCTACGACGAACACTCCGGTGTCGAGTGTCGGCCGGCTCCCCCACCCCCTCGCGCCCCGCGGCCCGCCCGTGCGCGGGGGGGAGGTCGGAGTCTTCCGTCGCCTTTCGTGCGCGCGCCCCGCGCCGAAGCCGGAGGGAGGTCCCGTGAACCACTCCCTCTCCCGCTCTCTCCGCTTCCTGCTCCCCATCGCCCTGGTCGCCGGGCTCCCGGCTTGCGGCGGGGGCGGCGCTCCGCCGGCGAGCGCCCCGTTCGTCGCGACGTTTCCGAACGAAGGCCCCGGTGGCGGGGGCCCCCTCCCGCCGATCGTCCTGCCTGCGCCGGCGCTCCCCAAGGCCCCCGTGTGGGTGGAGGACGCGGTGCCGCTCGGGCGCACGGCGCTGTTCGGCTCCTTCCCGAGCGACGTCGTCGCCTTCGACGGGACGGTGTTCACGACGGACGCCGACGGGATCGAGGGCGGCGGGGCCGTCGTCCTGCCCGTGGACGTCTCGGGCCCCGCGCCGCATCCGTCCCTGCGCTACGCTCCGTTCACGCTCTTCGCGCACGACCTCGTGGACAGCCAGGGCCGGCCGGGCGACGCGAACGCTCCCCTCGGGTTCGGCTTCTACCTGAACGACCTGGCCGTGGTGGCGCCCGATCTCGGGTTCGCGCTGGCCAACGCGGGCGGGAGCGACTCGGCCCCCACGCTCTCCAACCTCGTCGTCTTCGATCCCGAGCAGGGCACCCTCCTGCAGGTGGTGGACCTCGCGAACCCGGTGGGGCCGGCGGGGGGGCCCTACCTCGACTCGACGGGCGCCGCGCTGCCCGGCAACGCCTTCACGCAGTCGGGCGCCGAGGGCCTCGAGTTCGTGCCGACGGGCCAGGGCCGTGGACGGCTCTACGTCGCCATGAGCAACCTGCTGTTCGCCGCGCCCTCGTACGGCGCGGTGAAGTGCCCGGGCACCGTCCAGGTCTTCGACGTGGACGCGTCCCGCACGCCGCGCGTGACCCTGCGCCCCGCGGGCGCGTTCGCGACGGAGACGTGGATCACCAAGGGGTACAACCCCGTGGCGATCTCGCGCGTGAGCGCGACGTTCGCGCCCGACCGCCTGCTCGTGACCGTGGCCGGCACCACGGGCTACGACGCCTCCTTCGCGCTGGTGCCGAAGACGGCGTCGAGCGTCGAGGTCTACGACTCCGCGTCGGCGGCGTACCTCGGCGCCTTCGACCTCGGGCTCGTCGGCCTGTCCGCGAGCCGACCGGCCCTCGGGACGGACCAGGCGGGCCACGCGGTGGCCTACTTCGCGTCCTCCGTCCGCGGCGAGGTGTACGCGCTGCGCATCGACGGGCTGACCGGCTACGGCGTGGATGCGTCGCGGGTCGCGGTCCTCCGAGGGCTCCACAACCCGATCCCCATCGATCCCGCCGCGGCGGGCGGCCCGGGCGGCAACGTGGCGGGGCTCGCCCTGTCGTCGGACGGGCGCACGCTCGTCGCCACGGGGTTCGGCGACCTGTTCGCGTTCCCCGCCAAGCCGGGCCGGATCTACGCGATCTCCCTGCCCCCGGACGTCGTGGCGACCTCGGGGTTCGGCCAGGTCCTCGTCCACGGCACGTCGAACCTCGTCTCGACCTCGGGACGCACGCTGGGCCCCGTCGTCCTGGTGACCTCGCCCGGCGGCGGTCCCGAGCTGTACGTCACCGTGAGCGGCACCGTGGACCTCGCGACCGGGCTCGGCTCGAGCGACGCCTCCCTCGGCAGCCTGCAGACCTTCGGCGCGATCCGCTGACGCGCGGCGCGCGCGGCCCCACCCCCCCACCGGGCCCGCCCCCTCACGGGGAGGGCGGCGCCCCGACACGGCGACCCGGGCGGCCGGCCCCCCGGTATGATCGCGGCCATGGTGGGGACCCCGACACCGTCGCGCCGGATCGTACGCCTCGGGGCGGCGCTCGCCGTCCTGGCGGCCCTGCTGGCATGGTCGTCCCCCGCCCAAGGCGGGGACGACCGGGCCGACGTCACGGGCCGCGCCCTCGTCCACGTGATCGAGCTCGAGGGCCCCATCGAGCGCGTGCTCGCGGCGTACGCCAAGCGCGCGTTCGCGGCGGCGGTGGACGCCGGCGCCGACGCGATCGTGCTCCGCATCCACTCGCCCGGCGGCGAGGTGGGCGCCTCCCTCGAGCTCTCGGACGCCGTCGTCGCCCTGCCCCCGTCGATCCACGTCGTCGCCTTCGTCGGCAAGGAGGCGCTCTCGGGCGCGACGCTCGTGGCGCTCGCCTGCGACGAGATCGTCATGGGACGGGACGCGGTGATCGGCGACTGCCAGCCGATCCTCCACGGCGACGGCGGCATCGTGAAGGCCGGCGAGAAGATCGAGACGTTCCTGCGCGCGAAGGTGCGGAGCCTCTGCGCCGCCAACGGCTGGCCCTCGCTCCTCGCGGAGAAGATGGTCAGCGAGGACCTCGAGGTGATCCAGGTCCGCCGCATCGGCGACGTGCGCGCGACCCTGGTGGACGGCGGCGAGTTCGCCTCCGCGCGCGACGACGACCTGGTGGCCGGCGTGCGCAAGGGCGACCTGACCCGCACGGAGGTGATCCTCGCGAAGGGTCGCGTCCTGACGCTCGGGTCCCTCGAGGCCCGCGACTTCGGGTTCCTCGCGCGGCCCCACCTGATGACCGAGGACGACCTCCTCGCCGTGCTCGGCGGCCCCGGCACGAAGGTCGTGCACGTCTCGATGACCCTGTCGGAGCGCGTGGGTCGCTTCCTGCTCGGGTTCGTGGGAGTCCTCGCGGGGATCGTGATGCTGTGCGTCGCGATCTCGCTCTTCCAGGGCATCGGCACCGCGACGATCGTGGGCGCCGCGGCCCTCGTGCTGCTGGTCCTCGTCTCCGCGACCGCCGACCTGGCCAACGGGCTCCCCTGGCTCCTCGTGGCGCTGGGCGCGGTCCTCCTCGGCCTCGAGGTGTTCGTCCTGCCCGGCTTCGGCGTGGCCGGGGTCCTCGGCCTGGTCGCCATGGCGACGGGCTTCCTGTTCCTCATGACCGGCGTGACCCTCTCCGACGCCGGGACGCTCTCCTTCGCGACGGCGCGCGACTTCCTCGTCCAGATGATGGTCGCCATGGGCGTCGCCGGCGTCGCGTTCCTCCTCCTGGCCCGGCTGTTCCCGAGCCTCCCGCTCGCCCACCGGCATCTGGTCCTCTCCGGCACGGGCCTCCCCGCCGGCGCGGCCACGCTCCCCGGCGACCTCGCTCCGGTGCGCGGCGAGGTGGGCCGCGCCGCGACCGATCTGAGACCCTCCGGGCGCGTCGAGCTCGCGCGCGGCGTCGTCGATGCCGGGAGCGAGGGCGGCTGGATCGAGGCGGGGACGGCCGTGCGCGTCGTGCGCGTCGAGGGCGTGCGCGCGATCGTGCGCGCGGAGCCGTCCGGCCCGGCGACGTCATGATCCTGTCGATCCTGCTCACCCTCGGCGGCTTCCTCCTCCTCGTCGCGGAGGTGTTCTTCCCGTCGCTCGGCGTCTTCGGGGTCTCCGCGGTGGCCTGCTTCGCGGGCGGCGCGTGGATGGCCTGGCACGACGTGGGGACCGCCTGGTTCTGGATCCTCGTGTCGATCCAGGTCGTCGCCGGCCCCCTCGTGCTGCGCGCGGCCTTCAAGATCCTGCCGCGGCTCCCCTTCGGCCGCGGCATGATCCTCCCGGCCCCGCCGTCGGCGCCGAGCGCGGGGGTCGAGCCCTCGGCGCACCTCTTGGGCAAGGAGGGCGTCGCCGAGACCGACCTCCGCCCCGGCGGCACCGCGAGGTTCGGCGACGAACGTCGCAGCGTCGTCTCCGACGCGGGGCTCGTGCCCGCGGGCACCGCCGTGGTCGTGACCGCCGTCGAAGGCTACCGGATCGCCGTCCGTCCCGTGTCGTAGGCCCCCCCACCGAGGGCGCACGCGCCCGAAAGGAACCCATGTCCCCGATCGCGGCCGACGTCAGCGCGAGCACCATCGCCCTCATCGTGGGCGGCGTCCTCCTCTTCGTCTTCCTGATCATCCTGCTCAAGTTCTTCAAGCTGTGGATCCAGGCCTACTTCAGCAAGGCGCAGGTCCCCCTGTTCGCCCTCGTGGGCATGTGGCTGCGCAAGGTGAACGCGGGCGTGATCGTGAACAGCCGCATCATGGCCGTGCAGGCGGGCCTGAAGGTGGACACCCCCGAGCTCGAGGCCCTCTACCTCGCCGGCGGGCACGTCCCCAACGTCATCCGGGCCATGGTCGCCGCCGACCGCGCGGGGATCCCGCTCGACTTCAAGACCGCGAGCGGCATCGACCTCGCCGGCCGCAACGTCCTCGAGGCCATCCAGACGAGCGTCAACCCGAAGGTGATCGACTGCCCCGACCCGGGCAAGGGCAAGGAGACCATCGACGCGGTCGCGAAGAACGGCATCCAGATCCTCGCCCGGGCCCGGGTGACCGTGCGCACGAACATCCGTCAGCTGGTGGGAGGCGCGACCGACGAGACGATCATCGCCCGCGTCGGCGAGGGCATCGTGGCCACCATCGGCTCCGCGCACGACCACAAGGAGGTCCTCGCGAACCCCGACCGCATCAGCAAGGCGGTGCTCGCGAAGGGGCTGGACGCGGGCACGGCGTACGAGATCCTCTCCATCGACATCGCGGACGTGAACGTCGGCGACAACATCGGCGCCCGCCTGCAGGCCGACCAGGCCGAGGCGGACAAGCGCGTCGCGCAGGCGAAGGCCGAGGAGCGGCGCGCCCTCGCCGTCGCGCGCGAGCAGGAGATGCAGGCCGAGGTGGTCGAGAACCGCGCGAAGGTCGTGCTCGCCGAGGCGGAGATCCCCATGGCCATCGCCGGCGCGTTCAAGGCGGGCCACCTGGGCGTGCTCGACTACTACAACCTCAAGAACGTCCAGGCCGACACGGACATGCGTCGCAGCCTGTCGGGGGGCGAGAAGGGCGCCTCGTGATCCCTCTCCCCGGCCCCCTCCTCGCGGAGACCGCCTTCAAGGACCTGCTCGGGATCGCGATCTTCGTGCTGATCGTCCTGGGGCAGGTCCTCAAGCCCAAGCCGAAGAAGCCGGGCAGCGCGTCGCCGTCGCCGCGGACGTCGGAGACGTCGCGGACCGCGCCGGCCGCCGAGCCCATGGACCGCGCGGAGCGGGCCGCCCCCGCGCCCCCGTGGTCGGACG